>DAOVLS010000071.1 GCA_030631125.1 Planctomycetales bacterium | reverse complement strand
TCAGCCTGCTGGAGCCGGTGATGGTCATCACGCTCGGTGTAATCGTCGGGTTCATCGTCGTCGCCATCTTCATGCCGCTGCCGAGACTTATCTCACAGGTGAAATAAAGAAGCCCGAAAGGATGGTGGCAAAGCATGTTAAGTAAAGTTGAAATCCGAAATCAGGCCGCGGAATACCGGAATACCGGAATACCGGAAACAGGGACCAGGGACCTGCCTTCGCCAAGGCTACGGCAGGCAGGCTTGGGACTGGGAAGGGACCAGGCATTGGGCATTAGACATTTGGCATTAGTGGTCGAGGGTCATTGCGCGTTCTACCCTTATAATTCTGATATTTTACGGAATCGTGGAATTAAACAGAGGAAATCCTCGTCAACCCAGTGCCACCAATGCCAAATGCCGAATGCCAAATGCCTTCTTAAATCCGCAATCGGTTTCACCCTGATCGAACTGCTCGTGGTGGTAACCATAATCGCCCTGCTGGTGGGGATACTGGTTCCGTCCGTCTCCATGACTATCAGGGAGGCGGCGAACGCCAAAACCAGCGCCCGCGTAGCCGAACTGGCCGGCGGATGCATGATGTATCACACCCAAAACGAATACTATCCGGGGCAGGGGTATTCCGGGGAACTGGCGGGTTCGGGCGGGAACTTCACCGGCAGCCAGTGGCTTGCAAAATCGCTGTTCTACGATTCGGACGCTACGCCGAAATATCCCCAGCCCCAATACGCCCTGCTGAAGGCGTCCGAAGACCTCATCGATCCGAAGCAGAGCGACAGTGACGGGTTTAACATAGGAACTATCTCCGACCGCAACACCGCCGAGAGGGAAACAATGCCGATCCTGTATTATCCCGCCCGCCTGGGCGAAAGCGGACTCGGCCAGTACAAAGAGGCGGATAACACTACCCACACCAGCGGGCGTACCGGGGGCACGTTCAGCGATTTCATCAAGGATGAGCGTTTCGACGGAAGCGGCAGCACCACGCCGTACAGCCCGAAAAAGTTTCTGATTATCGCAGCCGGGAAAGACAGGAAGTATTTCACAGACGATGATATTCGTTATCCCGCTTTTGGTGGCGAGTAACACATGAACACGCAACATGATATTTCGACTGGACCTGGGTGCCGTGGCCGCGGTGTTTGCGGCCACGATAAACCATCAATACCTGAACATACGTGGCTGCAAACACCGCGGCCACGGCACCTGCGCGGTTTTACACTGGTCGAACTATTGGTGATAGTCGGGATTATCGCCCTGTTGGCGGGGTTGCTTCTGCCGGCGCTGAATCATTTTATCATCCAGAGCAGCAAGGCCAAGACCCAGGCTGCCATCAATCTGATTGACGGGGCGTGCCAGCATTATTTCACCGATTTCGACGATTATCCCCCCAGCCACGACAGCAACTACAGCGGATGGACAGGAAGCGAGTTGTTAGTTCTGTTCCTGACGGGATATGGTCCTGACGCGGGCAACGACGGCATACCGGGCGCGGACCTTTCCACCGACGATGGCATGCCGGAATACGGATTTCGCCTGAAGCAACGCGGATATGTGTACGGCCTGTACGGCGTGGAAAACCTGAGAGTCCATGACGGCGGAGGCAGACCGGAGTTCGTCGATACATTCGGCGCTTTCGGCAACCCGATACTGTACTACCGCTGGACTGGCTCGAATTACGATGGTGATCACAACAACGACGGTCCCGGCGAACTGAACAGTTACGCCAAGGACTCCGACGGGGCGTATTACCGCACCGATTTTATCCTGATCAGTAAGGGACACAACCAGGAGTGGAATGCCCCAAGCGACATGAACAGCGACGATGTTACGAATTTCTTCAATGAATAAGAGGTTCACGATGAAAAAGAGCACCTTACATTCAGGTCGAGGTTTTACGCTGGTGGAGATGCTCGTGGTGATTACCATCATCACCGTTCTTGTCCTGGTTGTCGTCGGCGTCTCACGGATAGTCATCGGACGGGCCGGCGAGGAGCAGACCAGGCTCAACATGGAGGTGATTCGCCAGGCGATCCAGTCCTATTACGACGCAAAGAAAATCTACCCGCCGGACGAGACCGATTTTTCCGACCAACCAACCAGCGGCGAGATGGGTTCTAGTAACAATCCTGAAGGCCTGCGTAATTGGCAGGCCTACAAGCGTGGAAAGAAATTGTATGGCGAGCTTTCTTCGGTTCCTCAGGCGCGGGCGCAAATCGCCAATCTGGGCGAAGACGCGATTAAGAACATCAACGGCAACAACGTATTCGTCGATGGGTTCGACAAGTACATGGAGTACCGTAGCGACGAGGGCGTCGGCGACACGCCGGTGATAATATCCGCCGGAGGCGACGGCGACTTCAACACGGAAAAAGACAACCTTCGTTCGGATAACCAATAACTATGAAAAAGCAATCGGCAATCAGCAATCGGCAATCAGTAATCAGACAGCGGGCGTTCACGCTCACTGAACTGCTGGTGGTCATATCCGTGATCGCGCTGGCGCTGACGATCACGCTGCCGAGTGTGATAAGCCTGTTCACCGCCGGAGCGGACTTACAGTCGAGGAACGTCATCAGTTCCATGATGGGTGCAGCCCGGGGCGTAGCCATCGGAAACCAGTCATACGCATGCGTGCACGTGCAGATCGGAACGGACGGAAAGTGCTGGGCCGCTGTGCTGCAATACGACAAAGACCCGTCCTCGGCTTCATTTGGCAAGTTCGTTCCGGTGGACGGTTTTCCTCCGCGCCGGATGCCGGCGGACATGGCCTTCGGGGAGATTTCTGAAAGTTACGTTAACGACAGTAGTTATGACCCCGCCGTCAACAGCGACCTGCCGGGCTTTACAACCTTCAACGTAATCTTCAGCCCGGACGGTAGCCTGGCCACTCTGGTCAACGGCGCCTCGCCTGTTATTGACACTACCACTGCTTGTTTTATCGGCACGGGCAAGAAGAAAATCTGGGATCCCGACGAAGTTGAAGTTGAAGCCGGCGTTCGCGCGATAACGGCATTTCATTACAGGACGCTTGAGGCGATGCCGAACAGGCAGGGGTGGCTTGAAAGGAACGGACAGTTCCTGTGCGTCAATCCATATACGGGCAAACTACTGGCCACGAAGTGATAACCATGAAAAAGCAATCGAACAATCAGTCCACGGATTACCGGAATACCGGATTACCGGAATACCGGATTACCGGAGGACCGAAAACAGGGACCATGAAATTGAGACCGGGAAGGGACCAGGCATTGGGCATTAGGCATTCGGCATTGGTGGTCGAGGGTCGCTGCGCGTTCTACCTTCATAAGTCTGATATTTTACGGAATCGCGGAATTGAACAAAGGAAACCCTCGCCGGCCAAGTGCCGCCAATGCCAAATGCCGAGTGCCAAATGCTTTCTTCAATCCGCAATCCGCAACCTTGCCTACCGGCAGGCAGGTCCGCAATCCGCAATTAAAAAGACGGGTTTTACCCTGATGGAAGTGATGATGTCGATGGGCATCCTGGTGATCGGTCTGGCGATGGTCGCAACGGCGTTCCCAACGGCGATGCTGGAGACCAAGCGCTCCGTCGCGGATACGACGGCGACGATGGTCTCCGAAAACGCCGCCGCCATCTGCCGCGTAAAGCTCTCGCATAGTTCGCACAAAGACTTGATCGCCGGGACTCTTGCGGACACAACCGCGCTGATTAACAACCCTGCTCACGACGGCGATTTGACCTACCCGGTCAATACGCCGGGTTCCCTTTACGGCTGGCTCCTGGTTGCCCAACAGCCGAGCGGTAACGAAACTAATGATTATCAATTGGTAATCGTGCCTTATCGCAAATTCCTGTCGTCAGATTTGACGCCGACCTTCTCGGACGTTACCGTCGATGGAACCGGGGAGAAGATAACCGGCGACATCAGCATCGGTTCGCCCGTGATTTGCAAGTTCGACGGAACTTTTGCTTACGTTCTCGATTCAACTGGCGCTCTCACCAACAAGATTACCTCCGGGGCCGCCCTGGCTGTGGGCGCCGACGGGCAGGATTCACCCGCGATCGGATGTTACGTGGTTCGCACAGCCGTGGCGCCGTGATCCACGAATTGCACGAAGCAAGACGAATTACACGAATAAAAAAAGAAACAAGGAATGGTAGAACGAATACAAGGTTGAACCTGAATATCATGAACGCACGGCGCAACATTTTGACCGGAGTATCAGTAATTTTCAGCCCCGTACTTTCGCTGCGCTCAAGTGGCGGCTTTGAGGAAATCCATCCACGATTTGCAAAGGTGAAACTGAAATCAAAAATCAAAAATCGAAAATCGAAAATCGGCTTTACGCTGGTGGAACTGATGGTCTCGATTGCCATCCTGACGGCGATTATCCTCATCGTCAGCACTTTGATGAGCAAGACCCGGCAGGCCGTTGAACTGTCGCAGGGCACCATTGCCGCCGACGCCGACGCCCGCGCAGCGGTGGACCGCCTGCGGACGGACCTGGCCGGTTTGACCACCGAAGGCTTTCTGGCGATCTATACCGACACCGACGGCAGGCAGCACCTGGTCTTCACAGCCGTCGGCGCCTATCGAAGTATGGTCGATTCGACCATCGCCAACGTCGCCCGGATAGATTACGGCCTGACCGGTAGTTCCGCCCAGGACGTCCTCTGGCGGCGAGCGTTTCTTCTCAACGCCGAAAGCGCCGCGACAACCGCCAACGACCACGAGAAAATATCCCTGGCCGATTACAAGACCTGGGTTCGCGACAACATTAACTTTGCACTTTACAACGCCGGCGGAAATTACACCTGGGCGGGAGAAACATTCGATTGCTTCATTACCACGCCGTCAATGACGCTGCCGCCGAACAGCCTTTCGGAAGTGAGTGGACTTTGGCCCTACCTGGTCAGACCATGCTCGAACCTGAAGATACACTGGACCGACGGAACCCTCGACGGCGCCGACCTGATTACCTGGTACGGCCCGGATGCACCCAAAAAACCCGGTGATTGGAGTGCTCGCGACGCCATTTACCAGGACAATAATCCAACCGACGATGACGCAATGGAATATGACGCGGGCGACGACAGGTATTGCGCCTTGTGGACATACAGAAAAAAAGACAACTGGCCGTCGGCCTTGAGAATCACCTTTACGCTGGGGACGGGCAAGACGGTCAGGACGTATGAAGTAATCGTGGACCTGCCGCGATAGAATTGCCAATCGGCAATCGGCAATTACGAAGTGGTTCATTGTTGTTGGGTGGAAGGGAAGGTGCAAGATGACACGTTATCACCGAAAAGGTTCTGTTATCGTGATGGTGGTGGGGTTGCTGGTGCTGCTGGCGATGGTGGGTACGACGTTTATCATCGTCGCTCACATGGACCGCCGGGAGGCTTACAGCATCGCCACTTCCGCTCCGATGAAGCGGGTCGCCGGTGGGTTCCTTCAGCAGATTCGCATCAAACTCGCCGATGACCTGTACATCAACGGCAGCAACGTCATCTATGGCGATGCAACCAATTACAAACAACAGGGCGATTGCCCACATGAGGATTACGACAAGCACCTGGCCAGTTTTGCTCCCGTCAGCCTGGGCGGGGTTTTGACATGGAGACACATCAGCAATCACAACGACATCGGCGTCTTTGTCGATGTGCTTGCCAACGACCCTTTGCTGGTTGATACCGATGGGTATCGCAACGACGGCACGAACGCCGGCGATGCGATACTGTTCAATTCGGGCGTCGGCAACCGGTCCGGGGGTGAATACTGGGTCGCAGTTCGCATCGTCGATGCCTCAAGCCTGATGAACGTCAACTCGGCTTACTCGAGCACCATCGATGCCGCCGCCGCAGCGGGTGTGGTTATGCCCGTAACCAACATCGCGCTTGATGCTTTGGTCGGTACGAGCGTGCGCGACAGCGTGCACGACGCACGCAACGGTTCAACTACCGACAACATCGCGACGTACAACACCAATTATGTCCGTCGGCCTCTGAATCCAGTGGTTAATATTTATAGGCCGTTCGACGTTTCCGACATGACGGCGCTGCTGTGGGGCGGGACTGTTCCGAATACGGCGTCCGGGCGGTTGTGGGAGGCCCTCGGCGCGCAATTCAACGCCGCCAAGCCGTATCTTACCGTTCACTCTGCCTCACGCGACTATGTACGACAGGTTCCCGGTGGTGTCAATGACCCCCTTCCCAACAACCGGCGAGTCGATCTGAACAATGCGGGATTCGTGGACCTCTCCAAGGCTTTCTACAACGCGATTCCGATGAACGTTCCGGGCTTCCCCGCCGGGGCCCCAGGCCGACGTACCGTTGCCGCACAACTGGCTGCTAATGTCATTGATTACCGCGACGGTGACGACACGCCATATCGGCCTACCATACTCGAGATGGCGGCAGCGGGGCTTGCTCCAGGGACGACGCTCTTCGGCGTCGAGCGTCAGCCCTTCATCACCGAGGCCTGGCTGCGAATGGAATGGGACGCGGCGGTCCCTCCAGGCTCCGTCAAGCAGTGGTCGGCAATCGAGTTGTTCAATCCGTACAAGACAGCTATCAGCCTGGTCGGTTATAAGTTGAAGGTCGGCGCCGGCGCGGCGAACAATTTCCAGAATCTCCCGCCGGGCAACATGCTGCCGGCCGGCGGGCGGATAGTGATCGTCAGCAGCGCTGCCGAAATCCGGGCTGTAACCAAGTACCAGGACACCAACCTTGACCTTAGGGAGACCTGCACGATTTTTCGCACGGCGTCGGGCGGGGCGCTTGTGCCGGTCGGGAGCGTTGAATCCGCCAAGATCGGACTGACCGTTCCGACCGCCTTCACTCCCGAAGCGGTTTATGCGAGAATCCGACGCGACGACGCCGTCGCCAGGGCGAAGTACTCCGTCGCCGTTTATTCGACTCAACCTTATACCTATCGCATCGGTGATGGCGGTTGCCCGGACGAGACCAGCACCAACCTTGGCCGGAGCAACAGCGGCGTCGATCTCGGCGCTGCCGTCGCACCGACGCCCGTTTTCGTCCGAAACGGTAAATTGATTAACCTCGGCGAGGTCTCGCGCATCTTCTACGTCGGACCCAAAAGCGATGGAACGCCGCTGGACGAGGTCCTCGCGTCGTTGTCGCCAGGCCACGTATCCAACGGCCGGCTGTATATGTTGGGCGCACTCCAGGCCGGCGGATGGGGCAATCCGAACATCCCGAACATTCCTCCGATCTGCATGCTCGGTGATTACATGGGCGCACTTACACCCGACCCGGCCAACACAGGCAGGATCGATACCGTCTATGGCCGGATTAACATTAACACCGCACCCTGGCCGGTGATTCGATACCTGCCTGGCATCAGTGCGATGGCACAGCGGGACCGGATCGCCAAAGACATCGTCGCCTACCGCGACCTGCTGGATAACACCGCCGCCGGCGGGACGGATTACTCCGCCGCAGGCGCACGGGCTGCCGCTTCGGGCATCGCAAACCTCCGGCCTGATGCGGGCTTTGCCTGCCCCGGCGAAATCGGCATACCGCTTGCCAGGATCGTTACACCTATGCCGAACAACACTTACAATACATCGGCACCCAACTGCTACAAGGTCGCCGGCGGAAGCGACGACGGTCTCGACGGCATCACCGACGATCTGAGCAAGCGCGACATCTATTACGCCTGGCTGAGCAATCAGATTACGGTCCGCTCAGACGTTTACATCGCTTACATCCGCGTCCAGATCGGTTCGGACCCTGCCACCACCGGCGCTGTCCGAAAATACGTAGCAGTCATCGACCGCAGTAACTGCGCCTCGCCCACCGACCTGCCCGACGTGCTGATGTTCGCGGAAATGAAGTAGGCTGGGACGGAGCGAAGCGCAGTCCCACCTTGTACCAGGAAAAGAGAATGTTGAATATTGAACAGAGAATTTTGAATAACGAAGTAAAAAACATCCCTCAAAGACGTCTTGTTTCTTTTACTTCGAAATTCGACATTCTCTGTTCATTATTCAATATTCTTTGTAACCGATAAGGTGGGACTGCGCTTCGCTCCGTCCCAGCCTACCGTTTTTCTTCCAGGAGTGCCCGGACTTCTGTCACAAGCGCATCGACGATTTCTTCTTCGGGCACGGTTCGGACGTATTTCCCTTCGCGATAGACGGCGGCTTTGGATTTTCCGCAGCAGACGGCGGCGTCTGCGCCGCCGGCCTCGCCCGGACCGTTGACGATGCAGCCCATCACCGCGACGGTTACGTGGACCTTTACGTCGGCGAGTGCGTCGCGGACTTTCTCGGCGAGTGAGGCTACGTCCGCTTCGGTCCGGCCACAGGTCGGGCAGGCGATTATCTCGGCGCCTTCGCGCGGGCGAAGACGAAGCGACGCAAGAAGTTCCTTCGCGGCGGCAACTTCGGCGACCGGGTCGCCGGCGAAACTGATGCGGATCGTGTCGCCGATCCCCTCGGCCAGCAGCGTTCCGATTGCGGCGACCGACCGCACCAGGCCCGTCTCGGCGGTCCCGGCGTGGGTCAGACCAAGGTGCAGCGGATAATCGAACCGCTCGCTCAAGGTGCGATTGACCGCGATGGTCGTCATTGCGTCGTGGCTCTTGGCAGAGAGGACAAGGTCGTGAAAGTCGGCTTCAATGAAGACTTTCAGATAATCGGAGACGGTCTCGGCCATCAGTTCATCCAGGGGCCTTTCGAGTTGTTCAGCCAGGCGGGCGGGGTCTGTGCGGTCCATGACGGACCCTTCGTTGACGCCGACGCGGATGGGTATGCCGGCGTCTTTGGCTGCGTCGATGACCTCCCTGACCGCCTGCCGGTCGGAAATATTGCCCGGGTTGAGGCGAATTTTATGCACGCCGGCAGCCACGGCTTCGAGGGCGCGCCGGAAACGGAAGTGCACGTCCGCTACTATCGGCAGCGGCGCTGCGGCGACGATTTCGCCCAGGGCGGCGGTGTCTGCGGGTGTAGCCGCTGCGACGCGGACGATGTCGCAGCCGGCCCTGGCCAGGGAATCAATCTGCTTCAGCGTCGCGGCCACGTTCGCCGTCGGCGTGGTGGTCATCGACTGGATGCTCACCGGCGCTCCGCCGCCGATACGTACGCCGCCGACGCTTACGCTGCGGGTCTTTCTACGATGGATTTCGGGAAGTTTCATGGTTGCATTTTATCAAGGATGCTCCGGCGGTGGATAAGATAGTAATCCCGCTGGATTCGGCACTGCCAATGCCTTACGTGCGGCGGCGCGTCGAGGTCGAAGGCGGGCATCTCC
>DAOVLS010000268.1 GCA_030631125.1 Planctomycetales bacterium | reverse complement strand
CGATACGCCGGCCTGCCGCTGCGCCGAAGTTTTCCGATAAGTCCTACGATACCTTCATACATCTTTGCTGATACGCTACTGAACATTGCACTTTTCCTTTCTCTTCCCTGGGTTCTGGTGTTCGCTGTTCGGCGCTCCCCTGCCGATGACCGGCCGGAACATCCGCCCAAACCGGCGGCACTATCCCATTATCGCCGGTAAATTGCAATAGTTGAATTGATGAGACATGAAAGTTTCTTTCCACGCGCCACGCTGTCGATACAATAAGGTGAGCATATATGTCGCAAACGGAACCTGACAATTCGGCTGAACCTCCGGGGAGGGTTTCGGCAAAACCTGTTCACGTGGGTCTTGTCGCGGGCGGTGAAAGTTTGCGTAACCTTGGCCCGGTGGTCCGGCACATGATCGTCGGGCTTCTGGACAAGCCGTTACCAGTAACGCTGATCTGTCCGGCGAAGGCGGATGTTGCAAATATCCCCACCCCGCCGGTGCAGATTATCAGGTATGACACGACCCGCCTTCCGTTCCTTCGCGGGCGGGCGTTCGATACCGCCGTCGGGCAGGTCGCCCAGGCCGGCGTATCGCTGCTGCACGCCCTGGACACCGATGCGGCGGAACTGACCGGGCGACTGGCAGCCGGGATCGGTGTGAATTATATCATCAGTGTCTATTCGCTTGGTAGGGAAGTGCGAACGCTGGACATGCACTGCAAAGCGGTCCTCGCCGCCGGCGAGCCGATCCGCCAACAATTGCTGGGGTCGCACATCGGTCCGGACGATATGATCCACCTGCTCCGTCCGGGCATTCACCAGGCCCGCGAGGCTACGTGCTTTGTCAACCCCGCTCATTCCATCGCCATTGTCGCCGGGGGAGAATTTCGGGAGTATAGACCTTTCGCCGCTGTGCTGAAGGTGTTCGCCCAACTGGAAAAGTCGCAGGAGGATTGCGTATTCTTCCTCGCAGGAAACGGACCCTGCGAAACCCGCCTCCGCCGACTGGCTGAAAAACTGGGACTGACGGCGAACCTGACCTTTGTGGACCGGCAAAGCCCGGACGAACTGAAGGGCATCCTTCGCGCCGCCGACATTTTCATCTCGCCGATGCCGTCGGACAGGCTGGAGATAGAACTCCTCTCGGCAATGGCCGCCGGAGTGCCGGTCATCGCCGCCGGCGCGAAGGCCTGCGATTTCATTATCCCCGACGAGACGGCCCTGACGTACCGCCCCGGCAGCGCCGCCGAACTGACCGACAAACTCGCACTGCTGATGGACGACCACGACGCCTCCAGGGCACTGGCCGAAAAGTCGCTCGAACACCTCCGCGAAAACCACTCACCGGCAAAGATGGCCCGTCAACTCGTCGACCTGTATTACGCCGTTACCGGAAAGAAAAGACCGGTGGATTAGACAGGAACGGTTTTTACTTCGCCAGGTCCTTGAGTCGATCCAGCAAAGCCGGCGCGGATGGAATGGATATCTCGCCTTCTTTGCTCATCGGAACACGTATCTTGCCCAGAACCGGCGTGTCCATTGACAGGCCCATGTCGGCCTTATAGGGAATCGTCGAACCAGGTCGGGCGTCTTTGACTGCGTTGATAAGTTTCAGAAAGTTAATCTTAACCGGCAGGGCGAGGGTCTTGCTTCCGCCGGCAGGAACCGTCCCCTGCAGGTCCGCCGTACCGGTGAGAAACTGCAAACCATGACTGGACAGGATGTAGTCCAGATTGCCAATCGGCAGCGGCACCGTATATGGGTTGTCCACCTTCACGTCGAAGAGCAGCGTCGCATCGGTCAAGCTAACATCCCGGATATTCGCCCCCGTGATGCTGACGCCGGGCTTCTCGATCAGGCCGCAACCTGCCCCACACGCCAACGACGCAACAGCGACGACAGCAACAAAACACCACTGTAATGTGCTTCTGTTCATGTGAACATCCTTTCACTAAATGGACCAAACATACCCTTTTTATGGTTTATTTCATGGACACCGAACGGCATCAGCGCTTGGGCCGGTGGCGTGGTCGCGGTACCGGCCTACGCCATTACCGGAAAAAAGACCGGCGGATTAGACAGTCGCTTTGCACATCTCGGCAAGATCGATTCCTGCCAATTCCGGCGCGTTGAGTTGGCGGGCAATTTTGTGCATTAATTCCGTATCCGCCTGCTCGGCGTTCAGGAACTCCACGCCTAACAGATTTCCCTCACCATCGTAGTCCGCCATTATGGCCGCCGGTTCTATTTCCACGGTTTCTTTCGCCTGGCCGGATGCGATGTCCCTGACATAAACGTAGCCAAGAATGCCAGTTTCTACCGCCTCAAGTGTGATACGCAAGGATTTTGATTCGCCTTTGATCATATTCCGTAGGCCGGGACGAAGTCCCGGCAATCCAGAAAAGGTGGGACTGCGCTTCACTTCGTCCCAGCCTACATTATACCTTCGCCTTAACGCCAAATGGTTTCAGCAATTCGGCCAGCGGCGCCTGGTATTTTTCCGCCAGCGGTACGAGGGGCAGGCGGAGTTCGTTTTCGATCATACCGGCCATTGCAAGGGCGGACTTGATGGGGATCGGGTTGGTCTCCCAAAAGATGGCTTTGAATAGGGGGAAAAGTTTCAGATGCCGGGCGGTGGCTGCGGCCATATCACCGGCGAGCATGGCGTCGGTGAGTTTGCGAACCTCGCCCGGCAGGATGTTGGCCAGGACGCTGATAACACCGCTGCCGCCGGCAGAGCAGATCGGCAGCGTCAGCGAATCGTCGCCGGAGATAATCGTAATATCACAACCAGCCGCCAAAGCCGAAGCGGCATCCAGTTTTCCGGTGGCCTCCTTAACCGCGACGACCTGATCGATTTCGTTGTACATTCGGATAATCGTCTCGGGCGCAAGTTCGATTCCCGTCCTGCCGGGGATGTTGTACAGCACAATCGGCAGACCGACCTCGGCCAGGGCTTCGATGTGTTCGTACATCCCCCGCTGGGGCGGCTTGTTGTAGTACGGATTGACGATCAGGCAGGCGTCGGCTCCGGCGTCTTTGGCGCGAGCGGTCAGACGGACAGCCTCGACGGTGTTGTTGCTACCCGTCCCGGCGATGACGGGGACCTTACCGGCTGACCGCTCGACGGTGAACTCGATTACCTTGTCCTGCTCGGCGTGGCTTAGCGTAGGCGATTCGCCCGTCGTACCGCACGGAACAAGCCCCTGCGTCCCGCCAGCCAATTGAAAATCTATCAGCCGACCCATCGCGTCGAAATCCACCGCCCCACCACGAAACGGCGTAACCAACGCCACCATCGAACCTTCGAGTTTTATTTTGTTAGACATTTTTCACGTCCTCGTATCTCCGCGAAACTCACAAGCCCTATGGCTTGCCGTTTCGCGATACCGATTATTTTATCAACGCTTCTCGTATCAACCGTTTCATCTCTGCAACAGCCTCTCGCAGACCCACAAAAACCGCGCGCGAGATAATCGAGTGGCCTATGTTGAATTCGCTGAAGCCTTCCATCGCTGCCACCGGAGTTATATTGCGATAAGTCAACCCGTGCCCGCCGTGGACGATTAATCCCGCATCGAGACCGGCTGACAGACCAGCGCGAATTTCATCCAGCGTCTCTGCCAACTCATCATCGCCCTTGGCGTTTGCGTATTTTCCGGTGTGAATTTCGATTGCCTGGAAACCCGCGTCGCGCGATGCCTTTATCTGCGCGGGGTCCGGGTCAATGAACGCACTGACAACGACCCCCGCATCCCTAAGCCGCTTTACAACGCCGGCGACGCGATCCATCTGACCGGCTACGTCAAGTCCGCCTTCGGTCGTTACTTCCTGGCGATTCTCCGGCACAAGCGAGACCTGTTCCGGCTTGACCTCCAGGGCGATATCGACGATTTCGTCCGCCAGCGACATCTCCATATTCAACTTGACCTGCACGGTCTGCTTAAGCAGGTGTACGTCGCGGTCGATAATGTGCCGCCGGTCCTGCCGGAGGTGAAAGGTAATGCAATCCGCTCCGCCCAGTTCCGCCTCAGCCGCCGCCCAGACAGGGTCCGGCTCGACGGTACGCCTCGCCTGGCGAACAGTGGCTACGTGATCGATATTTACACCCAAACCTGCCATCGCTTCGCTCCAATTTCCAATTTTCAATTTCCGATTTCCAATTGAATCAATTTACCCGATAGGTGTTTATCTTGCAAATCCTTGCTCACCGACAAATCCAGGAGTAGAGTTATAGATCGATAGGCCGCTTGCGGTTTCGCCATTGAAAGGAATTCATCTATGAAACGCGGATTAATCTTCAGTTTGCTTTCGCTGTTTTTCGTTTCGGTTTCTGCATACGCACAAACGACACGACCGGTGAAACCCGCTGAACCAATCGACCTGCTGACGGGTGCGAAATGGTCTTACAGCCTCGACGACGGGAAGACATTCTCGCCCAAGCCCACCACCGTCAAGGCGGAGACGACCGCCGAGGTACTGGCCCGGACGGAAT
>DAOVLS010000055.1 GCA_030631125.1 Planctomycetales bacterium | reverse complement strand
GATATTGGTCGCGACACGATTATCATCGGCAAGAGAGTCCTTTCTTTATTAGTCACAATTGGTTACAAACAAAAATCATCCGAAACAGTTCACGGCGTTGCGTGCCACCCATGTTCATCAATTTGGCTGTTACAAAGCACCATGTATTTGAGGTTGCAATTGTGGGCGATGGTAATACACTCATTTGAGATGAAAACTGTAGCAATCATACCTGCGAGGTATGGCTCTACTCGCCTTCCGGGCAAGCCGCTGCTGGATAAGACGGGCAAGCCCCTGATTCAGCACGTCGTCGAAGCGGTCAGGCAGGCTGGGCGTATCGAAGCCGTCTATGTCGCCACCGACGATGAGCGGATTTTCGAAACCGTCCGCGGATTCGGCGGCGAGGCGATTATGACTCGTCCCGACCACCCCAGCGGAACCGACCGCCTGGCAGAAGCCGCCGGCAAAATCGACCTGGCCGACGACGACATAATCGTCAACGTCCAGGGCGATGAACCGGAAATCAAACCGGACGATATAGACCGCCTCGTATCGCTGCTGACGGAATCAGCCGCTCCGATGGCGACTCTGGCTGCGCCGCTTGATGAGGCCGATGCCGCCAAACCGGATAACGTCAAGGTCGTCCTGTCCTCCGACGGTTCTGCGATGTATTTTTCCCGCGCGAAAATCCCTCACGACCGCGACGGCAAGGGAGGCGAATACCTGCTGCATTTGGGTATTTACGCCTACCGCAGGAAATTCCTGCTGGAGTTTGCGTCTATGCCGCCGATGCCGGCAGAGCAGGCGGAGAAACTTGAGCAGTTGCGTGTTTTGGAAAACGGGCACCGCATCGCCGTGGTAGTGGTTGCGTCGGCGTCGCCGGGCATAGACACAATGGATGATTACGACGCCTTCGTAGCGCGGATGAAACAGTAGGCCGGGACTAAGTCCCAGCCACGTCGCCGCTGACTACCAATTGTTGTTTGCGCGGTTCGCGGCTAGAATAACGGTAATGGCGAATGTTTCCATTGTAAATCGTATCGGCGGGCTTCTTGGGCCTTATGCCGAGGCGTTCGAATCGGCGATTGCTTCTGCGTTAACGGATGATACGGTTCCGGCGACGCTTGGCGAAGCGATGCGTTACGCCTGCCTGAACGGCGGCAAGCGTCTCCGCCCTGCGCTGGTGTTTCTATCGGCCGAGACCGTCGCAGAGAAGGACCGCTGGCAGGTCGATCCGACCCCCGCGGCGGTGGCGGTCGAACTGGTGCACTGCTACAGCCTGGTGCACGACGACCTGCCGGCAATGGACGACGACGTGCTCCGCCGGGGCAGGCCCACATGTCACGTGAAATTCGGCGAGGCAATGGCGATACTGACCGGCGACGCGCTGCTGACGCGGGCGTTCGGGGTGCTCGTCTCCGGCTGCGCCGATTCCGGTCTGGCGGTTAGACTCATAGGCGAACTGTCCTCCGCCGCCGGAGCGGCAGGCATGATCGCCGGGCAGGTCGCCGACATGGATCTGTGCGAAGTCCCGAACGGCGACGCCGGCAGAAAGTACATTCATCTGCGAAAGACAGCCGCACTGTTTCGGGCGGCGGCGCGGGCGGGCGGCATCTGCGCCGGAGCGGATGAAGCCCAACTGGACGCGCTGGGAACATTCGGAGAAAGGCTCGGCCTGGCGTTCCAGGTCGCCGACGACCTGCTGGACGCCACCGGATCGGTCCATACAATCGGAAAAACGCCCGGAAAGGACGCCCGCGCCGGCAAGCGGACCTATGCCGGCGAACTCGGAGTCGAGCAGACGCACCGGCTCGTCGCCGACCTGACGGACCAGGCCGCCGAGGCGATGGGACCCTTCGGCGACCGGGCGGAAAAACTGCGAGAACTGGCCGACCTGCTGGCGCGGCGAGACCGATGAAGAAAAAAGCGATGAAGAATCATCCGACACAACACGACAAACCGGATTCGGGAAACGAAAGCCTGCTGGAGCGGATCAACTCCCCTTCCGACCTGAAGGACAAGTCGCCCGAGCAACTCACAGAGTTAGCCGAGCAGATTCGCCAGATGATTATCCAAACGGTCTCGCACACCGGCGGGCACCTTTCCAGCAACCTCGGCGCGGTCGAACTGGCCATTGCGCTGCACGCGGTTTTTGATTTTCCGCGTGATCATCTGCTGTGGGACGTTGGGCATCAGTGCTACGCGCATAAGATTCTGACCGGGCGTCGCGGGCTTTTCGCCACGCTCCGCCAGGCCGGTGGAATCAGCGGATACCCCGCTCCGTCCGAAAGCGAATACGACCTGTTCGCCACCGGGCACGCGGGCACGGCGATATCGACCGCATCGGGCCTGGCATGG
This sequence comes from Planctomycetales bacterium, assembly GCA_030631125.1. Next base: position 8,554 of record DAOVLS010000055.1, on the reverse strand, counting down.
GCGGACTCTGCCCTGCGCAGCGCTTCGCAGAACACGAGCGAGCAGGTCGAGCGAAAAGTCGTCGCCGTCGTCGGCGACGGAGCGATCGCCAACGGCGTGTCGCTGGAAGCGATAAACAACACCGGACTACTGAAACGCCAGTTCCTCGTCGTCCTCAACGACAACTCGATGGCAATCGACGTTACCCAGGGCGCCCTGGCCGGTCTGCTGGACCGCATCCGCCTGACGCAGACATACGCCGACTTCAAACATACCACCGAGAACGTCCTGGCCCGGTTACCGCTGGGTGAGGAAATCGCCGATACACTCCGCCACATCAAGGAAGGACTGCGAACCACAATGCACGGCGAGCAACTTTTCGAGGCGTTGGGGCTCCGTTATTTCGGCCCGGTCGATGGGCACGATATAGCGGCGCTACTCGATATCCTCCGGCGCGTCGCGAAGATTTCCCAACCGGTCATTCTTCACGTCCACACGCAGAAAGGTCGGGGGTGCGATTACGCCGTCGAGGACCCCTGCCGGTTCCATTCGCCCGCCGCCCACACCGTCAACGGCGGGGTCGTCGAGTTTCCCGTTCGAGACCGCCCTATGTGGACCGACGTATTCTCGCGCACGCTGCTGGAGCGGGCGAAGCGCGACGAGAGAATAGTCGCCATCACCGCCGCCATGCCCGACGGTACCGGACTGGCCGGCTTCCGCGACGCCCTGCCCGACCGCTACATCGACGTCGGAATCAACGAATCGCACGCCGTCGCAATGGCCGCAGGACTGGCGAAAGCGGGAATGAAACCCGTCGTGGCCGTCTATTCCACCTTCCTCCAGCGGGCGTTCGACCAGATATTCGAGCAGGTCGCCCTGCAGGGGCTTCCGGTAGTATTCTACATCGACCGCGCCGGGCTGGTAGGCACCGACGGGCCTACACATCACGGACTGCTCGACATCGCCTGCCTCCGCACCCTGCCGGGGATGGTCCTGATGTCGCCGGCAGACGAGGGCGAACTGGTCTCGGCAATGGATTTGGCGACGTCGCTGGAGAGGCCTTGTGCTATCCGTTATCCGCGCGACATCGTACCGGAACCACCCTCGCAACAAACCCCCTTCGCACTGGGAAAAGCCCACCGGCTGAAAGAAGGCGGCGGCGGGACGTTCCTGGCGATTGGGGCGATGGTCGAATACGCAATGCAGGCAGCCGATATTCTCGCCGAAAAAGACGGTATAGAAATCGCCGTTGTCTCCGCCCGGTTCGCCAAACCGCTGGATGAAGAACTCATCACCGAGTTAATAGCGACAGGAAAACCGGTGCTGACCGCCGAAGACCATTCCGTCGCGGGCGGCTTCGGCTCGGCAGTGATGGAACTGGCGGCGAAAAACTCGCTGGATACCTCCAACGTCAAACTACTGGGCGTGCCCGACCGCTTCATCGCCCACGCCGCAAGGGACCAGCAACTAGCCGAGGCCAGCCTGAACGCCGACGGCCTGGCCGAAACAATGCGAAGGTGTGTCGCAGGACAAACCGCAACCGTAACGGAAAAATCATGAACCACAAAGGACACAAAGAGCACAAAGTAAATAAAAATTAAAATCTTTACCTGCTTTCTTTGTGCTCTTTGCGTCCTTTGTGGTTAACTCTTTTTAGATGCTTATAATGGAGAAAGACCTTGAGCAACGGAATCCTGACTGAGATGACGATTGAGGACGTCCGGGCGTTTGACCCGGAGGTCGTAGCCATAGGCGTCGGCTCGGTTGAGCCTCACGGGCCTGTGCTGCCATACGGGACGGACTATTGGCAATGCGACGCGAGCGTTCGGCAGGGTGTAATCCTGGCCAATGAAGCCGGCGCGAGGGCGATTATGTACCCGACGCTGCCGATAGGAAACAACGCCAACTTCAAGGCCTTCCCCTTTGCCTGCCGGATCGGCGTCCAGACGCTGATGCAGATGCTCCTCGACATCATCGGCGCCCTGGCCGAAGACGGTATCCGCAAGATCGTCCTGTTCGACGGACACGGCGGCAACACCGACACGCTCCGGGCTACGCTTCGTGCGAACGTCGATGCCCATCGCCCCGGCCAAGGCCCGTTCGTATGCCTGGCCTCATACCCGCCTGCAGACGCTTCGCTCGTCGAAGACCGAAGTGATCACGGCGGAGAGTCGGAGGTCTCGCGGATGCTCTATCTGCGCGAAGACCTGGTGCGTAAGGACAAATTCGACAACTTCCCGTGGGGCAAAAAACCGGCCGTCGAGGCCTTGACCGACAGCGGCGTCTATTTCGTCAAGCCCTGGCATCTTCACGTACCGGCCTCAGCCGGTGGAGATGTGCGAAAAGCCTCGGCCGAGAAGGGACGCGGACTCATCGAAAGCGCCGCCGAACACCTCGCGCGACTCCTGACACAATTATCAAAAACGCCCTGGTCCGAAACATTCCCGTATTAGAGTTTGTAGTGTAGGGCGTGCAGGTTGAAGTTTCCTGCACACCCTGCGCCTTAACCCTGACTCTGATCGGTCCGGGGACCGCGGCGGATAAGCATCCCGAGAAAACCCAGCGACACCAGAACCATCGTGCCGGGTTCGGGCAACGGTGGCGGGGGACCCATATTGTAACTGCCGGTAAGGGGATTCAAGTAATCCGGAGGCGGGTCGTGCGAATCCCCGGTGTTGTCCTCGGCGGGCGGATCGGCTGGGTCCTCAGTAGGGAACCCATGGGAATCACTTCGACGGAAGTCCCCATCCTGGGTGATACTGCCGCTCATCTCTGTCGCCACGCCCGGATTGGCATCATCGAACAGCAGAATGCTGTAGGGACCCTCGGCGCCGTCACTGAGGGTCATCCGTGCTGCGACGAACGTACCGGAACCGGTGTCCACGTCGTCAAACCAGGACCGCTTGACAGAAGTGCTCGTCCAGCCATCACCGGTCTCGCTGGCAAACCCGGGAACCTCATAACCAGGCGCGGAAAACATACTATCACACTCCACAGCAGGAACGAATCCCCACATAGTTGTTTGAGGGTGCTCTTCGTCATAACTGGGATCCTGATGGATAGTTCCACTGGTCAGGGTCAGTTCCAGACGGGCGTTAGTCCACTCTGCGTCGGTCGTTATCTCCAGATCGTAGGTTGTGTAACCTCTGATCGTGCAGCCCGGATTCACCACCCACTCAGCGCTTATATCGGCGTTCGCTACGCCCGCACCGGCCATGAGTACAACAATCGTCGTCGCTAACAAGGTTTTCATCATAAGTCTCTTTGTCTAAATCCCCGATTTCGTTTGATCGAAACCGCTTTGATCGAATACACGTTCCTTACTTTTACTTATTGACGACGGCGTCGGATCAACGCCAAGCCGCCCAGACCAAGCAGCGTCAGCGTCGCCGGCTCAGGGATGACTCTGATTTCGTCGATATAGCAATCAGCACCTTGCGAATTAGATGTATTCATCCGGACCACATCGACAGAAGAGATAGAATAAGCAGGTCCTATCTCATAAAAGGCATTGTTGTTAGCAGGGTCCCCAAGCGGGGAGAGCAACTCTTCGACGTAGAAACTTCCATAACCCGAGTCACAGTTAATCGTCCGTTCGACGTAATACCAAGTGTCTTCAGAATACTCCAGCAGGTCTGGTTTGATCCACCCGGCTCCGCCAATAATGCCAATCCACCCCGCCATGTTTCCGGCAAGCCCATTGCCAAAAGAAGCCGCCCAATCCACGACTCCATCTGTGCCTATCCTAAAGCTGACATGCGCTCCTTCGTAGTTACGATTATGGGTGCGCATGTAATACGTGAGGACTAACTCCGAACTTATTGGGGCGTCAAACTCATGCCACAAGTGACCAGCCCCAGTACCCGAGTCGTTGAAGTGACAGCTTTTCTCTCCTGCATACGAGATGCTTTCATCTATCTGCACGGCTACACCAGGGTCTATCTTTCTCTGCCAAGGTGGCTCTGGTGGCGGGAACCCATTCGGATAACTATCGAAAGAATCTTCAAAGATGACAGCCGATGCAGGTAGCACGGTGAAGACTAGCAACACGAGTCCCATTAGGTAAATCCTTTTCATTTTCAGACTCCTAATTCCAGATGTCCCATATGCCATTCTGCCCAAGACCATCCTGGGCCTCTCTGACTCACCGAGATGCGCGCAAACATACCAATCATAGGCGAATGGGCGATACGAAGTGACGGCTCCGAAGATTTCCCCTACGCCCCAGGCTCACGAGCCGTGCCAACGGAAGCACATCCCCACGGTACAACCATCAACCACCTATATTATAACCGCAAAAGCGGCTCTACCAAGCATCGAATCAAGAAAAACTGGTCTATTAAGGGGACAGGCGGGTTGTTGAAAAAGTCCCATAGGGACGATTGAGAATAGCCCAGCCATTTATGGCTGGGAATGGGATGCTTCTTACCGGTTAGTCCTGTAGGGACGAATGAGGAGCGCATAAGACGTGTCCCTGAAAGAACTTCAGTCGTCCCTCCGGGACTTGATCGATCTGGTCGCCTTTACCCCAGCAGTGAACTGCTGGGCTACTATCAATTGTCCCTACGGGACTGACCGGACTTTTTCAACAGCCCCACGGAGCACTTAATTTCGCCCGCTCAATTCCCGGATTTGTGTTTTCGGTGGACGATCTTCCCGCCGACCATCGTCATCTGCACGTGAAAATCACGGTCCAGTATCACAATGTCGGCGTCGCTTCCGGGGAGAATGGTCCCCTTGCGGTGGTTCACGCCCAAAACCTTGGCAGGGATGACGCTGGCCATTTTGAGAGCATCCTCCAAAGGAACCATCCCGGTGGCCACCATGTTCCGCACAGCCTGATTGAGCGTAAGGACGCTTCCGGCAATAGTGCCGTCAGGCAGTTTGGCCACCCCGTCAGCCACGGTTACTTTTCTCCCGTCGGCGACGAAACGCTTACCCCGCAGGCCTGCGATTCTCAAGGCGTCTGTGACCAGGCATATCTTGTCCGCCGGCTTGGCCAGGAGCAGGAGATTGACCACGACAGGGTGAACGTGGTGCATATCGGCGATGAGTTCCACGGTAATCTCCGGATTGGTCAGTACCGTGCCCATCACGCCGGGATCGCGGTGATGCGTTCGTCGCAGGGCGTTGAAGACGTGGGTAACGTGATTGATGCCGGCGTTTATCCCAACTGACATCTCTTCGTGGGAAGCGTCGGAGTGCCCCACTGCCACCCGGATTCCCCTGTTGCGACACTCCCGGATGAACTCGATAGCGCCGGGAATCTCCGGGGCTACCGATATGAGGCGAATACTGTTATTTGAGGCATCTATCAGGCTGTGAAGTTCTTCGATCGAGGCGGAACGGAGGTCTTTGGCCCGAAGTGCGCCTTTTCTCCGGGGGTTCAGGAACGGCCCTTCGAGGTGCACGCCCAAAATCTCCGCCCCCTTGACTCGCGCTTCGGTCGCCCGGCGAACGGTGGCTACGCGACGGACCATCCCTGACGGGCTGGCGGGATAGATTGTCGGGAGGAAGGATGTTGTCCCGAACCGGACCAGGGTCGAAGCCATTTTCCGAATGGACTCCACCTTGCAATCGCTGGTGTCGCCGCCACCGGCCCCGTGGATGTGCAGGTCAATGAACCCCGGAGCGACAATCATCCCACCCGCATCCACCACCAAGGCCCCCTTCAGAAGCCCGGCACCGCCCGAACCGACCTCCACAGCCTCGATCTTCCCGTCCCGAACCACGACCACACCACGCCGAATCACCATCCGCGAGGTATAAACCTCGCCGTTCACGATGGCGATGTGGCTGGCGGATTTGGATTTGGGACGGAGCATTTGGATTACCCTCAATAAAGTTAATGTACCGTGTACCGTGCTGTTATTCTAGCGAGACTTTCCTGCAGTCGCAATCGCACCTTAAAAAACCGGGAACACCATAATTTTTCCTTCTCGATTGGCCCGGCGGGCGGGTGAATCGTACATTTCTATTGGTCGAGGCCGAAATCGGCTTCGCACCGAAAAAATGGCTTTCGCTCCCACGCGGTTCGCGCTGCCGCGTAAAGATGCGTTAGGGCTCAGGGCAAGATTTACAAAGAGTTTGCCAAGGCAGGCTCTAAAGAGGTTCCCAGGAGGACCGCATAATGAAACGTATATTGTCAGTACTTATTATTTCTCTGTTCTTCCTGCCGCTTTCATCAGCCCCCGCTGACATCAACAGCGGAACCGTTCCATCCGGCAAAAACCTGTCCATTCAAGTCGATCCGAAGGCCGACGATTCTGACGGCTCGTTCGCCCAGGCTTCCGTGCCCGAACCCGGCGCATTGACCCTGCTGATTATCGGCGGTATCGGCGTCCTCGCTCGCCACAAACGCCGCCGTTCACGATAGAAACGACTCACTGAAACCTGCACAGACGTACACCTTCGCTCGGTGAAGACGCCGGTACCGATCCACCGGCGTCTTCCATTTAACCACCCCTTGTCGCTACAATATCCCGACACTCTGGAAAGGACCGAATTGATGATCGGACAAGGATACGTCGAACGGACATTGACTGATGATGAGGTGCGGGATATTGTCGCAAAGGCTACCGGTGAACTGAACGCCGACGGCAAGAGAGTTCTGGTAATCGTACCGGACCATACACGCACCTGCCCCCTGCCGATGCTGGCAAGGGCGCTGCATGAAAATCTCTCCCGGCAAGCAGCGAAACTCGATTTCCTCATCGCACTCGGCACGCACCCGCCGATGCCGAAAGAGCACATCGAAAAACATTTCGGCGTCGAACCGGGCCAATGGGAAAAGGTCTTCGGGAAATCGCAGGCATTTAATCACGAATGGCAGAACGAAGACGCCCTCGCCCACATCGGCACTCTGACGGCAGAAGAGATAGACCAAATCAGCGGCGGGCTGTTTCAAATGGACGTCAAAGTTACCGTAAATAAACTCCTGTTCGATTACGACCGCGTCCTGATATGCGGGCCTGTGTTCCCGCACGAGGTCGTCGGCTTCTCCGGCGGGAATAAGTATTTCTTTCCCGGCATCTGCGGGGCAGAACTGCTGAACTTCTTCCATTGGCTCGGCGCGGTGTTGACCAATCCGAAGATTATCGGAACGAAGCAAACGCCCATCCGCGCGACCGTAGATCGGGCGGCCCAGATGCTCAAAATGGACAAATTCGCCCTGTGCATGGTAACGACCAAGGACGGTCTCTTCGGCCTGTACTTCGGAAGCCCCGAAGACGCCTGGTCGGCGGCGGCCGACCTGTCGGCGAAGATTCACGTTACCTATATGGACCGCTCGTTCGATTCGATTCTCGCCCAGGCGCCAAAGATGTACGACGACCTCTGGGTGGCGGGCAAATGCATGTACAAGACCGAGCCAATCGTCGCCGACGGGGGCGAACTGATTATCTACGCCCCGCATGTTACGGAGATATCGTACACCCACGGCAAGGTCATCGACGAGATCGGCTACCACACGCGGGATTACTTCCTCGGCCAATGGGAAAAGTTCAAGGATTTCCCATGGGGCGTCCTGGCCCACTCGACGCACGTTCGCGGCATCGGCTCTTACGAGAACGGCGTGGAAAAATGTCGCGTCAAGGTTACGCTGGCTACGGCAATCCCCGAAGCCCGCTGCCGGAGGGTCAATATGGGCTACCTCGACCCTGCCTCGATTGACATTGCCGACTGGCAAGGCCGGGAGGCTGAGGGCCGATTTTATATCCCCCGCGCCGGCGAAATGCTCTACAAACTCAAAAACCCACCGGATTGGCAGAGGTTTAATCAATAATGGACCATTGCGGGCTTGAAATAGCATGGAATCTGCGGTATGATTGTTGGTAATACTGGAGAATAGTTATGGCTGCAAAAAAATTCGCTGTTTCAATGGAGCCTGCCTTGCTGAGCAGGTTGGACCGCCTTGTGAAGAACCGGGCATTCAGTAGCCGCAGCCAAGCGGTTCAGGTCGCCGTCCGGGATAAGATCGAACGGCTTGAACATTCCCGATTAGCGCGCGAGTGCAAAAAACTGGACCCCAAGGCCGAACAGGCAATGGCCGACGAGGGGCTGTCCGAGGAGTTAAACCAATGGCCCGAATATTGAGGGGCGACGTCTTCTGGGCAGACCTCAATCCAACTAAAGGCCACGAGCAGGCAGGTCGGCGACCGGTGGTCGTCCTCAGCCACGAAATCTTCAATAAGCACTCCGGGACGGTTATTGCGGCGGCGCTGACCTCCCAGCCGCAACGGGCAGGTTTCCCCCTGACCCTCCAACTTCAAAGTCTGAAACTCCCCAAGACGTCTTGGGTGAAAATCAGCCAGATCCGTACACTTTCAGTCCAGCGGCTTGGCAGGAAGATCACCAGAGCCTCCACGGATGAACTTAATCAGATCATCGAAGGGCTACTCGATATTATTGGGGGGTAAATAAAGCGAATAAAGAATTATTCGAGGAGAAGTGGCATGAGCATTTCGGCAGTTAAGATAGAACCTCTTGCTACGGACATATCTTTCACGAAAGATTCGCTTTGTGTGATCCTGGCCGATGGCAGGGAGGTAACTGTCCCGCTGGAGTGGTTTCCGCG
>DAOVLS010000303.1 GCA_030631125.1 Planctomycetales bacterium | reverse complement strand
CCGCTGCCAGCATCCCCAGCGGGATTCGCCATGATGCCGATTTACGTAGAATAAGGTACAGCCCGCCGAGAGCGCAGGCAATCGCGCCGGTCTCGCCCACCGAACCGTTGACGCATCCGAAGGCGAGGTCTTTGAGGCTGTAGGCGACCTGCTCGAATTTCCCCGCTGCCAGTGGCGTCGCCTGCGTGATGATCTCGACTGCCCGCGGCGGGCCTATTTCCCCCGGAAGCAGATACGTGGTCATCTGACTGGCGAAACACGCCTGGACGAACGCCCGTCCCGCCATTGCAGGGTTGAAAATGTTCGAGCCGAGTCCGCCAAAGAGCATCTTGGCGATAAGAATAGCAGCGGCAGAGCCTATGAAACCGACGTACCACGGAGCCGTCCAGGGAATCGACAATCCCAGGATAATGCCCGTAACGGCAGCCGACAGATCGCCGACGGTGTGAGGCCTCTTGCGGAGAAACTGAAAAAGCGCCTCGAAGAACATGCAGCTGACGACGCAGACGCCCATCTGCATCCCTGCCCGCCATCCGAAGACGTAAATCCCCGTCGCAGCCGCCGGTATCAACGCGATAAGAACGTCTATCATCACCCGCCGCATACTTCGAGCAGCGGAGATATGCGGGCCGGGGGCTACGGATAACACCGGAGCAACCTGCTCTGTTTTTTCTGCTTCTGCTGTCATCTTCTTTTTCTGTTGCCTGGTCCCAAATCCCAAGTCCCTAGTCCCTGGGCAATCCTGCTTTTCCCGCCCGTATCAGTTGCACCAGTGGAATCTCGGCTGGGCATACGTACGCGCAGCAGCCGCACTCGCAGCAGGCGGTGATGTAATACCGTCTGGCCATTTCCCAATCTTTATTTCGTGCAGCCAGTGCGATTCGCGTCGGTACCAGCCCCAGCGGGCAGGCGCTTACGCATCGCCCGCAGCGGACGCAGGCGGTCTCGTCGGCCTTGTGAGTCTGGGCCTCGGTCAATACGACTATTCCTGAGGTTCCCTTGGTTACGGGCACGTCAAGATCGCCCAGCGCGAATCCCATCATAGGCCCGCCGGAGATAACGCGGGACGCGTCTTCGGTCAACCCGCCGCAGTAAGCGATAATATCGGCGTAACTTGTTCCGACCGGGGCGAGGACATTCCTTGGCGTGGCGATACCTTCGCCGGTAACGCTGATAATGCGGTGTGTAAGCGGTTTGTCGCGAAGCACCGCTCGCGCGACAGCCGCTGCGGTGGCGACGTTGACGACCACCACTCCCACGTCCAGAGGCAAGCCGCCGGTGGGAACCTCGCGGGCCATTACTGCTACGATAAGTTGCTTCTCGCCGCCCATCGGATACAGGGTGTGGACGCCGAGGATGTCGATTCCGGTTCCGGCCGCTGCCGATTGCATCTTCTCAATCGCGTCGGGTTTATTGTCTTCGATGGCGACGATAACTCGCTCGGCCCCGGCGGCCCGGGCGGACAGGAGCGCGCCGGCGATAATCGGTTCGGGCGCTTCGAGCATCAGGCGATGGTCGCTGGTAAGGTACGGTTCGCACTCACAGCCGTTGATAATCAGCGTATCTATGGGCTTGTCGGGATTGCGGGCGAACTTGACGTGCGTGGGGAATGTCGCCCCGCCCATTCCGACGATACCGGCGGTGCGGACTGCTTCGGCAATTTGCTTCGGCTCGAACGACTCGATGGAATCCGTTGGCCAATTGCCGCCATAAACATCGTCCCAAAGTCCTTGTCCGGCAAGGGGTTGCTCCTCGGCGGCTGTTATCGGAACGGCCCCGACGTGCTGACCGTTGGGAAGCGTCGTAACGGTGGCAGCCGCTGTTGTCCCGGCTACCGACGCGTGCACCGGGGCGGATACGAAGGCTTCGGAATTACCGACAACATCCCCGACGGCGATTTCCGCCCTTGGTTTGACCGTCGCGGCGCACGGCGCGCCGATATGCTGCGAAAGTGGAATAAGAACGGACTTCGGCGTCTCAATAACCTCGACGGGCGAACCGGCGCAGAGCGACTTTTTGCCACTGGGATGAATCCCTCTTGCGAAGGACCTTTTGCCCGGAATTTTTATCGTATCGGCAATTGTCATAGAGATACTTTTCGTCTCCGTCGCAGAAATATCCCGATTATCGCTGCTGTTGCGGCTGCGACTACGAACGCGGTAACGCCGACGAGTATTCGCGCGTTTTCGCCTTCGACCATCGCAGCCGCTGCTATCGCAGCCGCCAGAGGCAGAAGGAAATACGCCGTCGCCTGACCGACCAGAGGCCAACCCGACAACTCACCGCCGCCGTCGGCCCGGTCGGCCGGTTCGCAGGACGAGTGCATCGGGCACTTGTGGTAAGTTGACTTACTCTCGCTATCCATAATCGCAAACCGGGGATACAAATAAGATTTGGTACATTACTGATCTCCCTCCGGTCAGGCAAGGAGATTTTGCCGCGGCGCCTGTTTTCTACGACGGATTTACTTTCCCAGCAGGTTGTCCAGCACGCTGCTTTTCTTCTTTTTGTCGTCGGACTTTTGGTCTTTTTTACCGCCCAGGATTCCTTCGAGCAGTCCGTCCTTTTTACCGGCCGATTTGATGAGAAATTCCTTCAGCGCCTCTTCGTCAGGTTTGGCCGACAGCGCCATCTTTTCAGGAAGCAGCAGCGACGGGTGGCTGGAGAGGTTCTTTCCCTCAACCGTAAATGTCGGCAGGTCAGGCCTCAATTGGATTCGGCTGACCTTGACGTCGCGGACGACCCATGTCGGGCTTTGGGCCAGATAGTTCTTCGCCGACAATTTCAGATATCCCATCGCCCTGGCCCGCCGGGCGAGCGCTTCGGCGTCCGGTTCGGACGCTTCGGCCTCATCGCTCTTGAGATAATCCCTCAGTTTCTGGAGGCGTTTGTTGTACTTCTCGATTTCCGCCAAGTATTCAGCCCTCTTGTCGAGTTTGCCGAGAAGGTCGCCCATATCTATGGGCGGTGTTTTCTCGTCCTCGGTTTTTTCGCGATAGACTTTCCCCGGCGTCTTCCGCTTGATGTCCATTCGCATCGCATCGCACTCCACCAGGTCTATCACGAACCGCCGGGCCAGGAGGTCTGCGACACTGACATCCGCGACGATTTTTTCCGCCTGGAAGAGATTGTGCGTGGGCTTGGCGGCGTCCGTAACCTGCAAACCCTCGATAACGAGTCTCCCATTACGCAGCGACAGGTCGGCCTTGGCGATATTGATTTCAGCGCCGTTGGCGGCGGCGATGGATTTCTCCAGGCCTAGTTTTACCAGTGAATCGAGAAATATCATCCCAGCCACGGCGAGAACCGCTATCAACACCGCAGCGGCAATGACCCTTCCTTTGCGGATGAGCGGCGATTTCGCCTCGGCCATGTCCGCGAATTTGCCCTTCTGCTTACCGAAGGCGACCCGCATGAGGAACCGTATAAACCAGTTCCCCGCGACTTTTTGTGCCTTTTCGCTGCGGCCCGACGCCGAGGCGATGGCTGCACGAGTCTTGACAATGGACCTGGCCACGAACCACGCCAGAAGTCCCCCGATGACGATAATCAGCGGTATCGCGCCGAGAAGGCAATAAACGTGCAGGTCCATCATTGCCACGACCGGCGTCTCGGCCGCCGAGCGAACAAGCCCGATCAGGCCCATGTCGTGAATCATCATATAACCAAGCCGGAACGTAATCGGCGCTAAGGCCAGGCAGAGTATCTTGCCCAGCACGAACGACAGGACTGCCAGCGCGCCGGTGGCGTTAAGGAACAACACCAGGAGAATCAGAAATACCAGCGTCAGATTCACGCCGGGAACCATCCCGATAGCAAAGCCAAGGAAAATCCCAAGGAACATATCGCGGAACGTCGCGCCGCCACGCAGCGCCTTGGCGAGTTTGCGAATGAGTTTAATAGGATTCATGGCGATTCTCCTATAGATGTGTCTCTATAGAAACACTACCGATGCAAGGCGGGAAAATCAAGATGTATGGTAATTTGTGAATCAGCAGGGATGCGGGGGATAAAAGAAGAATATTGAATATCGAAGTAAAAGAAACGAGTCGGCTTGGGGGTTTTTAGTAGTGCAACATAGTTTCTGTAATTTCGTTCGCTTCGATCATAACCGCGTCGCCTGAATCGGAAGGAGCCCCGGAGGGGCGACTGGAGATTCAGGCGACGCGACGGCCT
>DAOVLS010000445.1 GCA_030631125.1 Planctomycetales bacterium | reverse complement strand
GTAACACGGCAATCAACCGACGTAATGGCCATCGACGACGTTCGAATCGTTGAGGCGATACGGTATATTCGGGCAAATGCTCACAAAGGCATCCGCGCCGAGAATGTCATTGCGAAGGTCTCGTTGCCGAGGCGGACGCTGGAGTATCGGTTTCATAAGGCCATTGGTCGAGGACCGTTCGCGGAGATTCGGCGGGCGCAGATAGGGCACGTCAAGACGTTGCTGGCCCGGACCAACAAGACGCTGGAAGCCATCGCGCCGGAATGCGGGTTTGAAAGCGTTACGCGTATGACGCTGGCATTCAAAAAGGCCGCCGGTATACCCCCCGGCGCGTACCGCAAACAATTCCGAAGCCGATGAGACCATTGCAGACCAAATGAAAGCGGCATAGACTTACCCGACGGAGTGAGGAGTCATTAATGAAACTGGCGTATTTTGATTGTTTTTCAGGAGCGGCGGGCGACATGATCGTCGGCGCGCTTCTGGATGCGGGATTGTCCCTCGAAGCGCTGCTGGAGCAACTGGATGGGATTAAACTTCCCGGATGCAACATCTCGGCCGAAAAGGTCCGACGTGGTGCACTGTCCGGAACGAAATTCACCGTAACGTCTTCCGAAACGAACCAGCCCCACCGCAATCTTGACGACATTCTGTCGATTATCCACAGTGCTTCCCTTCCGGGCCGGGCCAACAAGACATCTGAGGCGATATTTCGCCGACTGGCCCAGGCTGAAGCGAAGGTCCATGGTATCGACGTCGCCAAGATCCATTTTCACGAGGTTGGAGCCGTCGATAGCATTATTGACATAGTGGCCGCTGCTGTGGGAATTGAAATGCTCGGAATCGAGAAGGTGCTCTGCTCGCCGATTCCGCTTGGGCGGGGAACGGTCCAAGCCGCACACGGAACGCTTCCTCTGCCTGCACCGGCGACGGTTGAACTTCTCAAAGGGGCGACAACCGCCGAAGCGATAACCGAAGGCGTAACCGGCGAACTGACCACGCCGACCGGCGCTGCCGTTCTGACAACGCTGACCGACTCCTTCGGGCCGGCTCCGGCGATGGAACTGTCGGCTGTCGGATACGGAGCAGGCTCACGCGATAGCAACGCGGGGCTTCCGAATCTATTGCGCGTACTCATAGGCCGGGCATCCGATACCGGCGCGGTCGATAGCGTTGTGGAACTATCGACCAATCTCGACGACTGCACCGGCGAGATAATCGGCGCGACAATCGAGAAACTTCTCCAAGCCGGTTGCCTCGACGCATGGGCGTCGCCGATTTACATGAAAAAGTCCCGCCCGGCCTGGACGCTGTCGGCCTTGTGCTCGCCCGGCGACGTAACACGGGCGGAGGAAATCATCTTCGCCGAAACGACGACGCTCGGCATCCGCCGGCGAACCTGCACGCGAAGCAAACTCGCCCGACGAGAAATAACGGTCGAAACGCGCTACGGACCGATTCGTGTAAAGACAGGCGAAAAAGAAAAGATACTGACAGCCTCGCCGGAGTTCGCCGATTGCCTCTCGGCCGCTGAGGCACACGGCGTCCCGGTCAAAGAAGTAATAGCCGCAGCAGTTCAGGCCTACCGCACAAAATTCGTGGACCAATCTTGACTATGACAATCTTGACGATAATCCTGATCGTTCTGACCGGTGGTGTGTTGGCTATATGGACGTCGCGACACCTGATGATAAACCGCCAGCATAAGCACGGGTTCGTACTGACGGAAGATTACAAGCCCGTAGGCCAGGACGGCGACGCTTGTCCCCTTATAAGCGTTATCGTCGCCGCCAAGGATGAGGCCGACAATATCGAGCAGTGCATCCGTTCGATGCTAGACCAGGATTACCCGAATTTCGAGATGATCGTAGCCAACGACCGGAGCACCGACGAGACGGCCGAGATTGTCGAGCGCATCGCCGCAGAAGATAAGCGCCTCCGGCTGATTAACATCGAGCATCTGCCTGATGGCTGGTGCGGGAAAAACAACGCGATGCAGAACGCCGTAGCCGACGCCGACAGCGAATGGATCTGTATGATAGACGCCGATTGTCAGCAGACATCCGCGCGAACGCTCTCGGCGGCGATTTCCTATGCACAGGAAACCGGCGCGGACTTACTCAGCATCCTTCCCAACCTCGAGATGCATACGTTCTGGGAGAACGTCGCCCAGCCGGTGTGCAGCGGGATAATGATGATCGGGTTCCACCCGGACAAGGTCAACGACTCGAACAAACCGCACGCATACGCAAACGGCGCGTTC
>DAOVLS010000397.1 GCA_030631125.1 Planctomycetales bacterium | reverse complement strand
GCTTAATTGCGTCGAAGATAATAGGCCCGACGGCGTGTCCGATGTGCGAGGGTTTATAGACCGTCGGTCCGCAGAGGTAGATTCCGACCCGCCCGGGCCTGACCGGCTCGAACAGTTCCTTGGTCCTCGTCAGCGTGTTATAGACTCTTAACGTCATTTTCAATTTCCGATTTTCAATTTCCAATTGAACAGAAAAAAGGAACTCCGTGACACCCGTACCCGTTCGTTTTCAATTTCCGATTTTCAATTGTCTGACGGTGTTGATGAGGCTTCTTTCAATCCCAAGGGGACAGGTTGGAAATTGAAAATCGGAAATCGGAAATTGTCAATGTTACATTTCTTCGAGCAGGACCACCGCGAAAGCGGCCAGTCCTTCGCCTGCGCCGATGAGGCCCATTCCCTCGGCGGTCTTTGCTTTGACTGAAACGACCGAAATATCCAGCCCCAGCAGTTCGGCGATCCGCTCTCGCATGGGTATTTTATACTTGGTCAGTTTGGGCGCTTCAGCAACGATTGTTACGTCGCAGTTGACCACTTCCATGCCCATCTGCGCGAGTTCGCCGAGGACATCGACGAGCATCACTCCGCTGTTGGCGTTTTTGTTTTTTTCGTCGGTATCGGGGAAGAACTCTCCGATGTCGCCCAGCCCTGAGGCTCCGAGCATCGCGTCGATAACGGCGTGCAGTACGGCGTCGGCGTCGCTGTGCCCGGCCAGTCCTCGGTCGTGCTTTATGTGGACACCGCCCAGCATCAACGGCCTGCCTTCGACGAAACGATGCGAATCAAATCCAAATCCTATTCTGTTCATGTCAGGGAAGATAATACAAACAGCGCCGAGCGGCAAGTGGATGTTTGGGTCGGCTTGTGAGTTTAGCCGTCGTCGCTGCGACGACGTTTAATCTGCCTTTCCATCACGTCGAGTTTTTTCAATTCCTCACTGGTCAGTCTCAGGTCGCTGATGGTTGGGCGGGCGTGGTGGATTCGGCGGATTTCGTGTATCTGTTGCAGCGTCTCATCGCCCCTTCCGGCGGCACGGAGCATCTCGGCGTATTCGCAGCGGAACCACATATTCATCGGGTCCAGTTTGACGGCTTTGGAAGCCATTTCCAAAGCCTCGTCCCGTCGGGCAGGTATGCTGCGTAGCGCCCGCGCGAGGATTCTGGTGTTTGAGAAGGTCGGCGACCGGGACCAGGCTTTTTCGGCGGATTCGACCGCCTTTGCGGGCCTGTCATCGGCTGCGTATAGTTTGGCAAGGCTGGCCGGTGCGAAGGCGTCGAGCGGGTCGGATTCGGCGGCGAGTTTCATATTCTCTATGGCTGATGCTCTGTGTCTGTGCGAAAGTGCTTCCTGTGCGGCGTGGACATGCAGCGTTCTGACCTGCACAGGTCTCCACAGCCACGCCCCCGCTGCGACAAACCCAACCACCGCCAGAATTGCAACAGGTATTCGCATTTTACCGGCTGTGGCCTTGGCGAGGGCGGGGCTGACCATTGCGCCGGTGGTAATCCAGAAGACCGTGGCCGTTGCCGGCATCCAGAGTGTGTAGGTAACGAGGTTGTGCAGGATGAATCCCGCCAGACCGCATACAACGGCTATGCGAACGTACCGGTCGCTGATGAAATCATCGCCCATCGCCGACCCTGCCCACATTGCCGCCAGAAGGCAGACGGTAAATATCCCCGCCGCCGGGACCGCATCAACCGCCAACACCGCCGGATTGATAGAACCCAACCACACCGCGCGGGTTATCCCGACGACGAGAAACAGAAAAACGCACCATCGAATCGCCTGTCGATTGGTTCCGGTTGAAGTAGCGATGGTTGTCGGTCTGCGTCCGGTTGCGGCGACAAACATCCACACCAGTATCGCCAGATAGACCGCCGCACCGATCGGGCCGTACTGGGTGGCGGCGTCCATGATGAGATTGTGCGGGCTTTTGGTGCTCTCGGCGGCTTCAGGCAGGCGGTGGCGGAGGTACGCCTCGCCGAAACCGCCCGGACCCGTACCGAAGAGCGGCTTTTCCTTGATGATACCGGCTGACCCGACCCAGTATTCCCATCTAATCTGCATACTCAATCCCGGTAGTCGCCCTCGAAGGATACCCCATCCCGCTATAGTGCAGATTCCCGTAAGCATGACGGCAGCACAGGCCGCCAGAAGTTTCCGGCGGTGTCGGACGAAGAATTCCGACTTGTACATAATTATCATAGCGGCAGCGGCAGCGACAATGCCCGCGGCGATGCCGCCCTTGCTCCGCGTCAGGAACAATGCAACCAGGGACAGGACGAACAGCCCGCCGGCGATTACCGCTGCCAGCGTCGGAAGGTGTATCTCGCCCTTGTCTGGAGGAGCGGTCTTTCGGCTGCGCCTCGCCGATGCGAATTTTTCAATTGCCAATCCCGCCGCCGCCGAGACCAGCAAAATCAGAAGCGACGCGAACACATTAGCCAGGCCGAAATATCCCAGAGACGCCCTGTCGTCGATACGTCTTTCAAACATCTTCGCCTGGGCCGTTCCGGGTGTGATGCCTACCTGGATAAGTTGCTTTTCAGGATTTTCCCGAAAGGATGCAACCCGCTGTGGTATTTCCCATACTGTTTCGGCGCAGGCCTTGGCTGCCATTGCGCCCGCCAGCGCGACGAGGACCACGACAACCAGCCTCGCCCGCCCCGGCCTGCGGGCGACAAGATACGCCATCGCCATCGCAGCCAAGAGAATGCTCGTCTGCTCAAACCATCCAATCAGCGCGCCGCGGACATCCACAGCCCTTATCGCGCCGGTGAACGTCCATGCCGAGAAAACAAGAATCAACACGATAGGGATCAGTCCGCCAGAAAGGTATTTCCGCCGGATCGCCTGCGAGACACTGACCGGGCTCAGCAGAGTTTTCGGTCCAAAGTTGAAGGGCATGTTGTGCAGGTATCATCTGAAACGGTTCCACCGCGTGAAAAAACGGGTTCATGACGCAGGGGAGGTCACTTATTTCGT
>DAOVLS010000422.1 GCA_030631125.1 Planctomycetales bacterium | reverse complement strand
GTTTATCATCTCGACTGGAAGGTCCACGTTCGGCATCATCACGTATCCGTTCTCGTCGGCGTCGGGATGACCCGGCTGATGGACGCGCTTGAACGCGGTCAGCATGTCGGCGGCAATTTCTTCGACCGTTACGCCGCCGATGCCTTCACCGTTCGTTGACAGGATGACTTCCTGCCGGCGATAGGGTTCGCCCGAAGGGGTGCGAGTCGTATTGGAATTTGCGATGTTGCCCGCGATAACGTTCATACGGGCCGTCTCCGCCCGCAGGCCTGAGACCGCAATATCAATCGGATTCGGATTTGATACGCCGTTAACGCTCATCTTTCATACACCTCGAATTAAAGCCCCTGTATGGCCGATTCCATCTTCCGGTACACCCCGGCCAGCAGGCGCATGTATGTCTTGTACATCGCGTTGTTTTTGATCATCTCGCCGACTTCCATTTCCAGGTTCACGTCGTTTCCCTGTAAATCCACCGGCGTGTTCATGGGCTGGAGGATGTCCATCGGAATCTCATCCAGTTTGATTGGGCGTCCGTCGGCAATTGCCTCGGCGAGGTGTTTTTCAAACTCGACGGCAATTCGCCGGTAATTCGGCGAATTGAGGTTGGCGATGTTATTTGCGATGGTCGCCTGTCGTCGGCTTGCGCCGCGGAGGGCGGCTTCGATATATTCGGTAACAGCCGGTTGTTTTATCATCTGTTTTCTCCAACGGTTTGGAGTTCATCGGCCTGGCGATACCTGCGTAGTTTTTCGCGGAGTGTCCGGTCGGTTATCCCCAGCAACCTTGCGGCCTTGACCTGGTTTCGCTCGGTCCGCCGGAGGGCTTCGAGAATGGCCTGCCGCTCCAGTACCTGAAGTTGCAGCGTGTTTGTGGGACTCTCGGCGGTTTGCTGAATCTCATTTGTCGGTAACGGCGAGCCGTCCAGCGACAGCGTCTCGCCCTCGTTGAATATCAGTGCGGCGCGAACGATGTTGCGGAGTTGGCGAACGTTACCGGGCCAATGATACTGATGGAAGAACTCCATCATCCGCTCGTCAAGCCTCATAATCTGACGTCGGACTTCTCTTGCATGCAGATTGACGAAATGCCAGACCAGTGTAGGGATGTCTTCTTTTCGTTCCCGAAGCGGAGGCACGTGAATATGGACACCGCTGATGCGGTAGAACAGGTCCTGGCGGAATCGTCCCTTCCTGGCTTCCTCGGTCAGGTCGCGGTTGGAAGTGCTGATGACCCGAACGTTGACGCGGACGGTATCGCTTCCGCCGAGGCGCTCGAAGTTCTGCTGTTCCAGCACCCGCAGCAGTTCGGCCTGGAGCCTCTGACCCGTTTCGGACAGTTCATCCAGCAGCAGCGTGCCTCCGTGCGCCCGTTCGAAGCGTCCTTTGCGCCGTTCGTGCGCGCCGGTGAACGCGCCCTTCTCGTGCCCGAAAAGTTCGCTCTCAAGCAGCGTCTCGCTCATTGCCGCACAGTTGACGTGGATGAAAGGTCCGCCCGAGCGATTGCTCCGATGGTGGATAAGGTAGGAGATAAGTTCCTTGCCGGTGCCGCTCTCGCCGGTAATCAATACCGGCACCGAAGTCGGCGCGACCTTTTCTGCCAGGCGTATCGTCTGGAGGAATTTCTCGCTTTTGCCCGCTATCTGGTACCGTCGGCATGCGTCTTCATCCTCGGCCGAGGCGGCCAGGTGAACCTTATGGGCCGGTAGGAGCACCTCAAGGGTCGATTCCAGCGACTCGCGCCGGACCGGCTTGGCAAGCAGTTCCGTACGCTCTTCGTTCAGGACATTTTCTATCCGGCGTGCGGAATCGTCGTCGCCGAACAGGATTACGGGCAGTTCCGGCAGGGCCTGTCTGACCTTCCGCAGCAGTCCGATCACGTCGCCGTCAGCCGCCAGGTCGCCCATAAGAAGGTCCCACTGTCTGGTTTCGATCTTTGCAGCGGCTGAATCCATGTTACCGACGATGAGTCCGCGCACGTCCTTTTCGGCCAGCACCTCATTGACGAGGCGGGTCGTTTCGGCGTCGGCTTTGGCGGCGACGACAAGCACGTTCAGGCGTACCGGTTCAATCATTCGTTATTTTCCCGTGCGGCGGGCCGGTTCTTCCGCTCAGTCCGTTTCCGCAATTCGGCTATCAGGTCGTCCAGGTTGTTTTCCTTGCGCCACGCGATGATTCGACTTGGCGCATTTGCGGTGGAACACCAGATCGAGTCGGGATGCTCTGCCAGGAGTTTTCCGTATGTCCTGACGGCCGCCGGCGGGTCCAATTTCCGGTAGCAGTTTCCCGCCTGAAAGAGCAGCCAGGCCTTTTCTTCGGCGTCCGTCTCGTTTTCCAGGGCCATTTCGTAGAAAAAGGCCGCTGATTCCAGATACCCGCCGAGGAACAGCGTGTCGGCCAGCGCGGCTGGGTCCGTTACGCTGCCGGGGGGCAGTTTCTTCAATCTTGTCAGTATTTCCGGGTCGATCCGCACCGGCTGGGTGGTCGTGGCGGCGGGTTGCGAGGTCGGGCGTGAGGTTGGTTCGCTCGAAGAATCTTCAGCCTCGGCAAACAGGTCGGACTTTTTCCGGAAACGGACCGACTTGAGTCGCTGGAGCGCC
>DAOVLS010000249.1 GCA_030631125.1 Planctomycetales bacterium | reverse complement strand
GTAGGTTTCCTTCGGCTTTTGGATGCAGTTTGTCGTCATCAGGATCGCGCCGGGGAATTCGTCGAACTCCTTTCGCTGGTTCTGCCAGGCCCCGCCGTAGTTGCCGACGAGGTGCTTGTACTTCTTCAAACCCGGATACGCCAGGCAAGGCAGCATCTCGCCGTGCGTATAGACATTTATGCCTTTACCCTCGGTTTGCATAAGCAGTTTATCGAGGTCTTTCAGGTCGTGTCCCGAAACGAGGATGCACTTTCCGGCTACCGGCGTGATGCGGACCTGCGTCGGTTCGGGGTGGCCGTAGGCGTCGGTGTTGGCCTTATCCAGCAGTTCCATCACCTTCAGGTTCATCTCGCCGGCCTTGAGCGCCATTGCTGTCAGTTCGCCGACGTCGGTCGGGTTGCCGTCCAGATAACTGAGGATTTCATTGAATTCGGCATAGACGCTGTCGTCGGCAACGCCGAGTATCTGTGCGTGGTCGGCATAGGCGGCGGAACCTTTCAGGCTGTAGGTTATCAACTCCTGCAGGCCGGTAACGTCCGGGCCTGGGTCCTCCAGCCGCTTGTCGATACCGAATGACCGCCCCTGTTCGATCATCCCTTCGACGGTATCAGCCAATCCGCAGTCTTCGGCGCAGAGCGTGTCAGGCTCCTTGCCGGCCTGCTTGCATTGCTCTTCATATTGCTGCTTGAGCGGGACGCCGATTTTCGACGCCTTGCGGAGCAGTTGCTCCAGGCGGGCGGGATCGAAATTGACGTTGGTAACGGTAGTGAACATCGCCTCGACAATGAAAATATCCGTCTGACGATTGGTTACACCCATCTGCCTGAGCCGATGCGAATATGCGCCGAGCCTCTTGGCCACAGTTACCAGCATATCCTGAAGCGCAGCCGTTTCTGCGTTCTTTCCGCACACGCCCGCGACGGTGCAGCCTGTGCCCTTGGCGGTCTGCTCACATTGATAGCAAAACATACTCATTGCGTGCTCCTTTCCTGTTTGGACAAGGCCTCTTCAATGGCCTTGCGATATATCGATTCGTCCCGAGCGCCGACCCACGTGCACCCGTCAAAGATTTCACCACTATCAAACAGCATCACAGTGGGGATGTTGCGAATTTCATACTCCCCGGCCAGTTCTTTCGCGTTGTCAACGTTCACCTTGAAGACGTCGGCTTTTCCCTGATAGTCCGTATGCAGTTTGCTGATTACCGGCGCCAGTCGTCGGCATGGCGGGCAACGGTCGGAATAAAAGTCCACAAGGACAGGCCTGGACGATTTCAATACCTTATCATCAAATTCCGCCGTGGTCGCCAGATGCGGAACCTTCCCGACAGTTTGTTCGGATTGGCTGCGGTCTGCCCACGCCATTACAATCAGCACGCCGATTAATACCCCGACAATCGCCCCGCGAAACGGATTGGCCGTAAGCGGACACGCACCGCTGCTGCACTTTCCAAAATGCCCCAGCACAACGCCGGCCAGCAGGCCTATTACCCCACCAATTAACACTTTCAGCCACATTTCCATATCACACCTTACTTTCCGCTTGCCTTGTCCGCTACACGATAGCCCAACTCTTCAATTGCTTTTTTCATCACCGCCAGGTCAAACCCTTCGCCGGCAACCGCCGTTTCGCCATTGGCGAGGTTGACCTCGACGTCCTTGACGCCCGGACACTCCAGTAGCGCCCGCCGGACACTCTCGGCGCAGTGGCTGCACGTCATTCCGGAAATCGCCAGTTTCATCGTCTCGCCTTCGATACCTTTTCCTTTCGCACGCCCGTGAACGTAAGTGCGAACGATAGCCACGAACAACACACCCAGCAGGACCGCTGCCGAAATGTACTTGACGACCGGCGGAAGCATCCAGCCCATCCGGCTCGCGCCGACAATCTGCTCGCCGGTTACCAGTTGGTCCAGCAGCAATCCGCCTGCCAGCGCGCCGGCGAGCATGACGCCCAGATAGATGATTGTGGTGCGTTTGCCCATCACCTTCCAGACGGTGGCGATGGTGGCTGCGTTTGTCGCCGGGCCGGTCATAAGAAAAGCAAACGCAGCCCCCGGCGAGACGCCCGCGACGATCAGGGCATAGACCAGCGGGACCGATGCCGTCGCACAAACGTACACCGGAATTCCCGCAAGCATCAACACCAGAATCTGCCAGATGCCCGGCGGCACGACGCTCGCAAAATAGTCATTAGGCACGGCCGCTGAAATCAAGGCTGCAAGCACCAGCCCCACCAGCAGCGCCTTGCCGATGTCCTGCGGAAGCGTGCCGAAACCGTAGGTGAAAATCCGGCGTATCCTGCCTTGCCCGTTCTCAGTGGAATGGTCATGGCCGACGACGTCGGACACTTCCTGCGGAACGTCGTCCCTGTCTGCGACGTTGACGATCACTCCGCCGGCGATACCCGTCGCCACCGCGACAATAGGCCTGAAAATCGCATACACCCCGCCGAGCAGGCCGTAGGTAACCATAATGCTGTCAACGCCGTCCTGCGGCGTAGCGATGAGGAACGCCGTCGTCGCGCCCTTCCCTGCACCATGCCTGCGAAGCGAAGCCGAGACCGGAATCACACCGCAACTGCACAGCGGCAACGGTACGCCGAAAGCCGCCGCCTTTATGACCGGCCAGATGCCACGCCCGCCAAGATGACGCTCAATTAATCGCGGCGAAACCAGCACGCTCAGCACACCCGCCATCAGAAAACCAAACAGCAGATACGGCGCCATCTCACTGAGCACAACCCAGAATCCGACCGGGATATCCACCAGCCATTCAGGCATACGCGAGCGCCTCCTCTCATGCTTTACTACGATTGAAACCGTAGGCTGGGACGGAGCGAAGCGAAGTCCCACCTTTCTGTGCCAAATTGCCGGGACTCCGCTTCGCTCCGTCCCAGCCTACCATTGAAAGGTCCATCTCGCTTCGGATACCCAACCGGGTTAGTGCGAAATCGTATCGCACCGGGTCGCCGGGCGAGATTCGCCTGAAAGCGTCCGTTATTTCCATCGCTGTTCGCATATCCGCTGACTTTCGCCGAGTCGCGCCTAAAGTAAGGGCTATCCTGTGCATATGCGTATCAAGCGGAACTATCAGTTTCGCAGCCGGCACCGCCCCCCATCCGCCCGGATCAATCTCGTCTGCCCTGACCATCCATCGCAGGAAAAGGTTCATCCGCTTGCACGCGCTGCCGCGAGCGGGGTCCGGCAGCAGATGCCCGCACCGACCCTCGCCGTTCAATTCCCTCACAAACAACGATAACGCCGGCAGGACCGTTTCGTCACCCGGGCCCATCCCCGCGATAAAACAACTCCCAGGCGACCCGTACCGGTCAATGACCCGCTTTACGCCCAGCAGCATGGCCGATACGTTTTCGCCCGTGGCGAATCGATGCCGAAAACCTGTAAAGTCCCGCTGAAGCGACGCTTCGGACACATCCTGCAGGAAACGCACAGGCCCCGGCCCCATCCGCCCAAGGACACATCGGACGCTTTTGAGTATCTGCGCGACCCTGCCGTACGCCAGAGAACTTGCCACCAGGCCGACGACCTCGCGGTCGGCAGGATCATCATATTCGTACAGAAATTCCAGCGGGTCGGGATGGACATAGCGACGCCGATTAAGTCGATCATACAAATCTTCCAGCATCTCGACATGTCGTCGCAGCGGCATCAGATTGTCCCATAGGTGGCACAGGTTTGTAACCTGTGCCTGTTCCCATATTGCAAGATACACAGGTTACAAACCTGTGCCACCCAAGATTTACCAGTTCTCGCCGAGAACTTCGAAATGCGCTTGCGGATGGGCGCAGGCAGGGCATACACACGGAGCCTCGGCCCCTTCGTGCAAATAGCCGCAGTTCAGGCAACGCCAGACGGCAGGCTTGTCCTTCTTGAAGACCGTACCGTCGGCGATATTCTTCGCAAGGGCGAGATAACGCTTCTCGTGCTGCTTCTCTGCCACCGCAATTGCCTCCATCGCGTCGGCGATGTCGTCGAAACCTTCTTCGCGGGCGATGGCGGCGAATTCCGGATACATCGTCGTCCACTCGTGGTTTTCGCCGGCCGCTGCAGCCTTGAGGTTATCGATGGTGTCGCCGATAACGCCGAAGGGAAACGCTCCTGTAATCTCGGCCTCGCCGCCGGTCATGAACTTGAACAGCCTCTTGGCATGCTCGCGCTCCTGGTCGGCGGTCTCGGCGAAAATTGCCGAGATCTGCACGAACCCTTCCTTTTTTGCCTTGCTGGCGAAGTACGTGTAGCGGTTCCGCGCCTGCGATTCGCCCGCAAAGGCCGCCATAAGATTCTTTTCAGTCCTGCTGCCTTTCAGTTCCATATTCTTATTCCTTTCCTTTCCTGTGTTTTCCAGACTTCCTGCATTTCGGGCAAACTCCCACAAATTCCAGCCGATAACCAAGTATCTCGTAACCACAGGCATTCCTGACAGCACGATTAACGGCCGGGATAGATCCCACAGGAAAGTCGTCAACCCGTTCGCACCGTACGCAGCGGATGTGATAGTGCATCTTCGGGTTTCCGTCGTACCTTCTCGGCGATCCGCCCGGTTCCAGTTTCTGTATCATCCCGCTTTCGGAGAGAATCTCCAGGTTTCGATAGACCGTGCCGAGGCTGATATTCGGCAGGCGTC
>DAOVLS010000440.1 GCA_030631125.1 Planctomycetales bacterium | reverse complement strand
GTCTCGCCCGTGAACGGCAATCATGGCCGAGACGGCCATGCTACGTTGTCTCATTCCGCGACGATTACCTTCGGACCCGATTCTTTCAATCGCTTCAGTGTCTCGGCGTTCACACCGGAATCGGTAACGATTACGTCCACTTCGCCGAGGTCGCACAACTTCACGACCGACCGCATACCGAATTTCGTATGATCGGCTACGAGTATTTTCTGCTCGGCGACGCCCATCATCCGCCGCTCCACATCGACCATCATCTGGTTGGCGTTGAAAGCGGTCCGGTCCGTTACGCCGGCGCAACCGAAGATCAATTGAGTGGCGTGCAGGTTGTCCAGTTGATGCTCGGCCATTGCGCCCAGGGCGACGCCCGTGCGGGGATAGACGTATCCACCAATGAGAGTTACCTCCGTGGCGATGTCCGTCGTAAGCAGCGACGCTATCGGAACGGAGTTGGTTATCACGTTCAGTTTCCTGCCCTGGATGGCGCGGGCGACCTGGTAGCAGGTCGTCCCGCCGTTGAGAATGACGGTCTGACCGGCGGGGATGAGTTCGGCTGTCGCGCGGGCAATGGCCTCCTTTTCGTCTGCGGCGTCCGCCTGGCGGTCCGTAAAGGCCAGACTTTGGGATGGCGAATCCTTGACATAAACAACCCCGCCATGGGTCCGCGTTACGACACCCTGTTGCTCCAGCACCTCCAGGTCACGCCGGGCTGTGCTTTCGCTTACGCCGAGTGACCGGGCAAGTTCGGTCAGTGACATAAAACCTCTCCGCGAAAGAATATCAGCCGACTTCGCCCGCCGGACCTCTATATTACTGTGTGCAGCCATGATAGAACTCGTTCATATTGTGAAAGATTCTACTCATATTAAACCATGCAATCGTCATTCGTACAAGGTTAATATTGAAAAATTTATCGCGTTTCCGGACGCATGAACCTCAAAAATTGCGAAACGGCAAGCCCCACGGCTTGCTGTTTTGCGCAATTCATTAACTATATGTATTCGTCGAACACCTCATGCCGCGGGCGCGGGATCACGACGCTGGAAGCAAGCAATCCTCTTTTCCGCGCCTCGGCGGCGGCGGCGCGGACGCCGGCTTCGACGTCGGCGACTTGTCCGGTCATCAGGCAGAATCCCTTCCCGCCAAGCGCCATCGCAACGTGGATTCTGAAGAGTGTAACGCGAGCGGCCTTGGCAGCGGCGTCGGCGGCGGCGATGATGCTTACCCCGCCGAAAGTCTCAACCACGCCCAATGCGTCAATCTGATCCTCAGCCAATACGACCGACTGACCGAGTGCCGGGAAGACGGATTCAGACACCGATGGGATAATCAACTGGTCAATCACAGCCTCTTCGCCGATGCGTTCGCCGGCCGAGACGGCCGACTCAACATCGCTGACAGGCCCGCACACGATAATCAGGTATTTACCCGAGCATATCGTCCGGGCGACCAGCAGTTCAACGTCGGCGGCCTTGAGCAGTTCGTCCTGCACCTTGTAGCCGATGGCGATACTGGACAGTTCCAGCGCTCCGATTGATCTGACAGCGGCCATGGGTTATTCCTTTTCAATCCAGACGATACCGTTTTCGATTTTTGTAATCTGCCCGTCGATTGATGCGTGGACCGGTGCGCCCAAGGCGGGTTTTCCGTTATCCGAAGGAACAGCGCCGACAACGTCGCCTATAGCGACAGTCTGACCGACCTTGACGACCGGTTCACAGGCGGCGCCGACGTGCTGCTTCAACTTGATACCCACCTTCCCGGTGGTAACCGTCGTGGCATTCAGCGGGCCGGCGTTGGTAAAACCTCTCAGCGCCAGCCTGCTCATAAGTCGGCCCATCGGCGCTTTGCGGTCGGACATGTGCAGCACGGGCCGGCGGGGGTTAAACGGCGGATCCTGCCAGTTTTCGCCTGTTTCGGCCAGTTTTCGCTTGTTTTCGGCGAAAACGGCCTTCGGGTCCAGACCCTCCGGGCAGGAGTACGTGCTGCACAGGTTGCACTCGCAGCAGAACTCCGCCCCGCCCAGGTTTGCATCATCGAGCAGGTTGAAGCCCAAAGCCCTCATTGCCAGGTGCGGCTGGACCGGATGACCGAGGAGATAGCGCGGGCATAACTCGGTGCAGAAACTGCACTGGTCGCACGCGCTGCGGGCGATCCGGCTGATTTGCTTCCAGTCGCGCCGCTGCCTGCGAATTACAACGTGATCCGAAGGCAGTACGATTATGCCGGCAGTGGTCTTATCGACCGGCGCGTCGAGGTCGGTTTCGAGTTGCCCCATCATCACGCCGCCGACGATGTAGTTGGCGTCTTCGACAGTCGGGCCTCCGGCGGCGGAGACGCACTCGGCCAGTGAGATACCGACCGGAACGCGAAGCGTAACGGGTCCGGCGACTG
>DAOVLS010000188.1 GCA_030631125.1 Planctomycetales bacterium | reverse complement strand
CTTACTCATAGCCAGTCTCCTTCAGTTAGGGTTGGAAAACGTTCGAGCGATAAAACTGAACTTTTTCAACCATATCCTGTCCGAGGCTGGCTCTTTTTGCTACATGGTATCTTCGGGGCTGGGTGCTGATAAGGGGCCTCTTACCGGGGGCTATGCCCCCGGCTAAATTCTGTCGCCCCGTTGGGGCTGGCGGAAGCGAAGATCGAAGGCAAAGTACTCAATAGCGATGTTTTTGTTGTTGTACTACGATATTTGATTTCCCCAACGTATGATTGACATCCGCGTCCTGTGGGGCGACCTTATCTGTTATGGGATCATCGGCAACCAAGGCGACAGCGGTTGGGGTTATCCGCAGGCTTCGGGCGGCTGGGTATGATGCGCTGCTGGCAGGGGGATGCGTGCGCGATATGCTGCTGGGGCATCGGGCCTCCGATTACGATGTAGCCACCAGCGCAACGCCGCGACAGGTAAAGCGAATTTTCGACCATGTGCTGATGATCGGGGCGAAGTTCGGCGTGGCGATGGTAATCATCAACCGGCGAACGGTGGAAGTTACGACCTTCCGAAGCGACCTTTCCTATTCCGACGGGCGGCATCCCGACGGTGTGAAATTCGTTACCGCCCGCGAAGACGCACAGCGGCGAGACTTCACCATCAACGGGATGTTCTACGACCCGGTTTCCGATAAGGTGATTGATTACGTCGGCGGTCGAAAAGACCTGAAAGTCGGCATTATCCGCGCCATCGGCGCCCCGAAGCGTCGGTTCGCCGAAGATTACCTGCGAATGCTCCGCGCGGTACGTTTCGCCGGACGCTTCGGCTTCGGTATCGACCGCGCCACCGCCGAAGCAATTAGGCGCAACGCCGGGCGGATTACAAAAATCAGCGGCGAACGCATCCGCGAAGAACTTGAAAAGATGCTCGCGAGAAAAACAGCGGCGGCATCGCTGAAACAACTCCATAAACTCGGACTACTTGAAGCGATCCTGCCGGAAATATTCGCTGATGCCGGTCTGTGGTTATGGACGTTGAGGCGGATCAGCGGCGCTGCCCATCGAAGCGACGCACTACTGACCTTCGCAGCCATGCTGGGCGGACTGCCCGCCAAGGACATCCGCAGGATTGTCCGTCGATGGGGCGGCTCGAACGACATGCGAAAATCCCTTCTCTGGATGAGCGAACACCTCGGCGACTGGAAAAGCGCTCCCGATATGCCCCTGGCCGAATTCAAGCGGCTGCTCGCGCACCGCGATTATCATCGTCTCGAAGCGCTTTGGCGCATCGAGGAACGAACCCGTACCGATGGAAAACGCCACAACCTGGCCATCCGCCGACGGATCAAACAAATCGACCCGAAACAGATTGCCCCGGCGCCGCTGGTTACGGGAGCGGACCTCAAAGAGATAGGCCTGAAAGAAGGGGCGATTCTGGGACGTGTTCTTCGGAAACTTTACGACGCTCAACTGAACGAACAGATTACCAACAGGCGCGATGCGATGCGAATGGCGCGTGGGTTCGTGAACATGCCTCGCTGAAGCAAGCACGCCAAAAAATTGGGCGTGTTTTGGGGAGAGATTCTTTGGGCGTGCTCGCTTCAGCGAGGCATGGTTCATCAGGGCAAATAGGGGAACAGAAAAAAATTTCTTCGGGGGAAAGGGGAACTTTTCCGCAAACAAAGCGTCTGATTTATTACGCGGCGTGAGTGTGTCGTTATGCGCAAAAGCAGAAGGAATCCCACCATGAAACGACTTGTTATCGCGTTGGGTGTATTGGCGGTGCTGGTATTCACCGCTCCGGTAAGGGCCGAACTGTGCCAAACGTGCAAGGGCAGGTACTATCCCGGCGACCTCGGCAAGTGCGTCGTCTGCGGCAAGGAGACCGGCGGGGGGGCGTTCGTGCTCTGTAAGAAATGCTCGGCCAAACTCGGCCAGTGCGAGCACTGCCGGGCGCCGCTGAAAGGAGCGAGGCCCGTCTTAAAATCCGCCAGGGTTGATACGAAGAAGTCCGGCGTGTACGCCCTTGGCAAGTGGAAATACGAGTACAACATAGGCGCAGCCGGCACTTGCAACGAGAATCGCCTCGGCCGGCTTACCTATAACGGAAAGCCTATCGCCGGCAAGGAGTACGACCGTATCTGGACGCCGTGGGGCTTGATGCAGCACTTCGACCCGGACGTGAGCCTGAGCAAGCACATGGTGCACGGCGGCTGGCTGCTCAAGAGGTACCGCGACGGCCCGCTCTATCTGGAGACCGGTCGGCTCCTGCCGTCGCCGGATGCGCCGGCCAATCCCCCAACCCCGCTGGAACTGGACGATTCGGCCAACGGAAAAAAGGTTTCGGTCATCGCCGGGCAGAGAATCATCATCCGTCTGGACAGCAATCCGCGCCCCTGGTACTGGTCAATAGCGAAGGTCGAAGGCGAAGGTAAGACAATCGTGCATGTGGACAACGGAAAATATGTCTCGCGCGACCGCAAGGGCGTCAAAGTTCCCGGAAAATTCGTATTCACCTTCCTGGCGACCAGGCCGGGAACGGCCAAACTGACGTTGAAATACAGAAAAGCCTCAAGAAGGAAGATGCAGGCGCCCGCCATCAAGACCTTCACATTCGCCGTAGCCGTCAAGCCCAACCCCGCCGTCGAGCGCGTCAAGTTACTCAAGGCCAATCGCGACTCGTTCTGTTTGCACTTGAGTTACCACGGTCGGCAAGACAAACCTTTGTACCGAATTCTTTCATTGGGTGCGCATGAGCTCGAAGGCAAGGTCGCAATAGGTCGTGATTTTCTCTTTATTTCCGGGAAACAGGCCGAAAAGATTATCGACCACTTGGCAAAAGAGGGCTTCCTCGCTCGGGCGATGAATCTCTCTGGGATCAGAATGGCAAAGCCTCCAGCCGGGCCGACGTACGTGATGGAGGTTTCTGCTGGTGGACGGGTGCTCTACGAGTACCTCGGTTGGGACCTGCCGATGCTGAAGCGTCTGGACGGTCTGCGGAAAGTCCTGGATGGCGAGGCAGCAAAGGGGATGGACAAACTCCTGGCCCGGATGAGCGGTCATCGCAAGGAATGGGGAAAGGCCGCCGCCAGCGCAAAACCGCCGGTAAAACCAATCGAAGACACGAGAAAGCCCCTCGCGCCCGATAAATCACCGTTGCACGTACAGTTGGCCAGGGTCTGCGGGCTGAGCGAAGAACAAAAAAAGGAATTGGCCGACCTGGTTGCCGGGCGGGACAAGGCGATGAAGGATTTTTACGCCGGCATGGTCGTGGAAATGACTGCCGTCAAGACAATGGTCGCCGAAGCCAGGGCCAGCGGGGACAAGGACGCCGAAAAAGCAGCCTTCGCCAGGATGCGCAGTCTTCAGGCCGGAGAGGGGAAAATTAAGAGGCAGTGGCGAGCGAAGTTTATCGCCGTGCTTAACCCCTCTCAAGAGGTCAAGTGGTTTCAATACCAGGCCCGGTGGATAATCGACAAATACAGGAAGGTCGACCTTACTGCAGATCAAATAACCAAAATCAGGACCGCCTATGTAAAACAAATGATGGGCGTGGACCTTACCGACGCCAAGGCGCTCGGTGAAGTCAGCAAGAAAATCAACGACTATATCACGACCGAACTGCTCACCGACGCCCAGCGGAAGGCGATGAAGCCGACGCCGGAACCGGTGGTCGTGCCGGAGCGAGGGTTGGAAAGGTAGTCGCAGGCTGGGACGCAGCGCAGCGGAGTCCCACCTTTCTTCCTCGAACCGCCGGGACTGCGCTTGCGCTTCGTCCCGGCCTACCCCTGCTTTATGCCTCGAATTTCCTGACCGCCAGGACGACGTTGTGTCCGCCGAAGCCGAAGGAACTCGACAGCGCGACGTTCACGTCTTTGGCGCGTTTTACCAGCGGGCAGTAGTCAAGGTCGCATTCGTCGTCGGGGTTTTCGAGGTTGAGCGTCGGCGGGACCCATCCGGTCCGGATGGCCTTGACGGTAGCGATCATCTCGACGCCGCCGCTGGCGCCCAACAGGTGGCCTACGGCGCTCTTGGTGGATGAGACGACCAGCCCGTCGTATGCGTGCCGATTGAAGACTTCCTTTATCGCGCGGGTCTCCATTATGTCGTTGAGTTGCGTGCTCGTTCCGTGGGCGTTGATGTAATCGACCTGCTCATGCGACAGTTCCGCATCGGTCAGTGCGTCACGTATCGCATCGGCGGCGCCGCTGCCGGCAGGGTCCGGCGCGGTGATGTGAGAGGCGTCGCAGGTGCTGCCGTATCCGATAAGTTCGGCGAGAATGTCGGCTCCTCGGGCCATGGCGTGGTTTAATTCTTCCAGCATGATGACGCCGGCGCCTTCAGCCAGGAGAAAGCCGTCGCGGTCCTTGTCGAACGGTCTGGAAGCCCGTTGCGGCTCGTCGTTGCGCGTGGAAAGCGCCCTGAGCGCGCAGAAGCTCGACAGGCCGATCTCGATGAGCGCCGCCTCCGATCCGCCGGTGATCATCACATCGGTCTGGTCCCGCTGGATAAGGCGGAAGGCGTCGCCGATGGCGTTGCCCGCCGAGGCGCAGGCGGTGGCGACGGCGCTGTTAGGCCCACGCAGTCCCCAGAGTATGGCTACGTTCCCGCTGGCGGCATTGACCATCAACTTGGGGATAGTGAAGGGACTTACGCGCCCGGGACCTCTTTCCAGCAATATCCTGTGCTGGATTTGCAAAGTTTCCAGCCCGCCGATGCCACTACCTATCAGCACGCCGCAACGGTCCTTGTCGGTTGCGTCAAAGTCGATTTTGCTGCTCTCGACGGCTTCGACGGCGGCGGCGATAGCGAACTGGGCGAAGCGGTCAAGCCGCTTCATTTCGCGCTTGCCGATGTATTCCGACGGGACGCCCGCCCAATCGACCACCTCGCCGCCTATCCGCGAGTCATATCCTTCGGTGTCGAACCGCGCAATGGTCCTGACGCCGCTGCGACCTTCAAGCAAAGCGGTCCAGAAATTCTCGACGTCATGGGCAAGCGGATTAACCGTGCCCAGACCGGTAATGACTACCCGGCGTTTCGTCATTGTGCAGCGCCTTCCACCGGCCGGAATATGCCCGACCCGCCATCGTCAAGGTTATGCGGATGCTTTCTTGCCGTGTTCCTTGATGTAGTCAATGGCCTGGCCCACGGTCTGGATTTTCTCGGCCTCTTCGTCCGGGATGCTCATCTCGAACTCATCCTCGAACTCCATGACCAACTCCACCGTGTCCAGCGAGTCGGCGTTCAGGTCGTTGACGAACGACGTTTCGCGGGTAATCTCGCTCTTGTCAACGCCCATCTGCTCACTGACAATCTCGATGACCTTTTCTTCGATTTCTTCGGCCACTATTTTCTCCTCACTGCAAACAAACTCAGGTTCTGTTCCAGTTCACTATGAGTCCCTCACGGGAGACTCTACCGTAAATGCCGCTGCCTGCCGGTCTTCGACCCTGAGGCTCAGACCCGAAGGGCAGGCAGGGCGGTACTATATCT
>DAOVLS010000025.1 GCA_030631125.1 Planctomycetales bacterium | reverse complement strand
TGCTGGGCGCTGTGGCGATGCTGCGACGACGGAAGAAGTGAACAAATGCTTTCGTCTTCGCTTCGCCGAGACAAATCGCCGAGTCTTTCCTGATTGTTTTTCCTTTGCAGAGCGAAACCTTTGGGCTAAAATAGTGGTTATATAGTGTGAGAATAATCGGGTGGACTCCGGTATCGGGGCCGGAACGGATGCCCTGTGCGAAAGGTGAAACTATGGACGCAAAACTGGTGATGTTCAAACGGGACGGGCAGCGGAAGGATTTTGCGATTACGCACAAAAGCACGACCATAGGCCGAGGCGAGAACTGCACCCTGCGGGTGCCGCTTATGAGCATATCAAGAGAACACTGCGAACTGATCATGTCGGACGACGAACTGCTTATCCGCGACCTGACCAGTTCCAACGGTACTTACATCAACAACCGCCGCGTCAATGAAAAGGTGTTGCAGGCCGGCGACAGAATTACGTTGGGGCCGGCGACGCTCACCGTCCAGATTGACGGGAAGCCCGAGCAGATTACGCCCGCCAAGACCAAGGCGGTCAAAGCCCCAGAGCCTAATGAGATCATTGAACTCAGCGCCGACGAACCTGAAGAATACGACCCGATCGCCGCACTCGCCGCACTCGCCGCCGATACCGACGAAGAAGAAAAGTAGGCTTTGACGTGGTCGCCCCAAAGGGGCAGGCAAACACCGAGGCCACACCGTCCGTTACGGATCACTTCGCTTTGGTAACGGCGATCTTGTCCAGCGTCGCGCCGGCGGACTTCGGTTTGATGGTTATTGCGTTCACGCCGCGTTTCAGTTTAATCTTGCCCGGATAGCGGTACCAGTACCAGCCCTCCC
Organism: Planctomycetales bacterium; assembly: GCA_030631125.1. The sequence continues at coordinate 12,708 of DAOVLS010000025.1, read as the reverse complement.
GCCGCAGCGTCATCGCATACCAATCCATGAACCTGCCGTCGCCCACCTTCACATATAAAGCGTTTTCAGCGCCCCATGGACCTTTCAGCAAAAAGACCAGCCTGTACTCCCCCGCTTCCGAAACTTTGAAACGGTATTTCAACGCGCCGTTTTCGGGATCGTTCAGGTCGATTTCCCCGTCCTTCGGCACGAGGAGGTATTTTTGTCGGCCTTCTTTTCCGCCCGTCCGGACAACCCACGGCTTGACGAGCGTGGCGCTTTCGGCCTCTATGATGTACAAAGGCACTTGAACGGTCCGTTTGGAAACCGAACCTATCTGCTTTCCGGCACGGAAGGCAACGGCCTGGATCGTCGTTGTCTTCGTTATACGGATCGTACCGGTGTATTTGGTAGAGTCGCCCTTCGGCTCGCTTCCATCGATGGTGTAGCGGATTTCCGCGCCCCCGCCGGGGCTTTCCAGGATTACGCTTGCCAGGCCGGGACCTTCCATGCCGACCAGGATCGGCGGGCCGGCGACTTCGGGCGTTTCTCGCTCTGCCTGCCAGAACCGCCGGGCGCGTCCGGCAGCGATGGCGCGATTGGCCCTTGTCCACCATTTCAGGAATTCCGCGTTGACCGGCGGCACAATCCGCCTGCCGGCCTTGTCTCGCATCGGCTTGAATTCGTAAAAAATCCAATAACCGCTGCTGTGATCGGCAATTGCGGCTGCGTTCCTGCCGTGATATTCAGGATCCATCGGCTTATCCGAAACCGGGTCGATCCCGCCGATTACCATAGCCTCGACGCCACACCGTTCGGCATGGCCCTTTACCCACCTGGCCGCGTCGAGAATCAACCAGCGGGCACGGTCCACCGCCTGTCTGTGCCAGCCGTCCTGTCGGAAATAGTTGTGGTAATCCGCAACGACCACCGGCGCTGCTTTCGTCCCCCACTCCCTGAAGGCCGCCTCACGCATGAAAAGCGAATAGTGAACGTTCGGATAGATGAAGAACTGGAACTTTGGATCAATCGCGTCCACCTTCCGGCGTAGTTCCCGGCATCGGCTTCGCCAGCGGGATACCTGGAACTTCTTGAACACTTCGTGGAGTTTGTTTTCCTTCAGCCAGGTAATTCGCCGTTTGGGTTTCAGGGACGGTATCTTGATACCCCGCGCCTCGGCGAACTCGGCGAGGATAGTTGTGTCGTAGGATAAATCATATATCCATCGGCCCCCGCCGACCCATCCGTAATTCTCAAAGTCCAGGAAGACACCGATTAAGGCGGGGTTGTCCTTGCTGATCTTCGCGTATGCGATGATTCTGTCGTTCAGCCACGCCCACAACTGTTTGGAATTCGGGCTGTATTTGTCCTGCACAGTCCCGTTGGCCCAGACGTTTTTCTCGCTTTCTTTAGTCCAGAGGGACGCCTTCAGCATGTGTCCCATCCATGGCATGTAGAAGACATTGTGCTTGCGGGCCAGGCGCGCCATCCTGCGAACGTCTTTGATATCTCCGGCCCCGCCTCGTGGCACGACCACGTTGAAGCCCGCCTCGGCCAGCGTGCGGACGTGGTCCTCGGTCATCCGGTAATCCGACGTCTCGATTACGAGGACCTTATCGACCATGATGCGGAACTTTTCTTCTCGGCCGAGACGCTTGCGCCTGGCTGCAAGGTTCATGTCCGGCTCCGGACTGGTTTTCGGTTCCGGACCGTTTTCATGGCAGCCTGCAATAACCATCAGGCAAATTATCGGAATCAGTCCTTGCAGTTTTTTCATTTTTGACTTTCTCCCGAATCGTCTAAATCCGCCGGCCTATGCGCCGACACCGGTCCGTCGCCGGTGAAGAAATCCTCCAGGATCGTCGCCGCCGCTACGGCATCGTGCCGATGCTCTTTCTGTTTGATGGTAAATTCGCCTTTGAGGTGTTCATCCGCCTGGAAACTGCTCAACCGCTCATCCCAGAGCCTGACATCCAGCCCGGTGCGCTCGGCCAGGTCCGAGGCGAACCGCCTCACCAGCAGCGCCTGCGAGCCCTCACTATCATCAGCCAGCAGGGGCCAACCGACGACTACGCCGACAGCGTCGTACTCGGCTGTGAGTTTCTTAATCCGTTCAGCAAAGCCGACGTCGTATGCTGATAAGACCTCCAGCGGCGTGGCGATTCGCCCCTCGGTGTCGCCGACCGCTACGCCGATTCGCTTCGTGCCGTGATCTATTCCAATCCATCTGCTCATAAGTAGCAATCAGCGTTCAGCAATCAGCAATCAGCAATCAGCAAAAGCCAAAATGATTCGGTCTCTTGCTGACTGCTGAATGCTCAAATATATTCCGCCCCAAACTTCCGCTCAATCAAATCGACCAGTTCCTTAAGGCGCTGGGAATCGGACTTGTTGCAGATCAACGTGGCGTCGGCAGTGTGCACGATAATACAGTCGTCCATCCCCACCACCGCCAGGAGATGCTCTTCATCGGAGAAAATGACGTTCTGATTGCTGTCGAGGACGACGCTCCTCGGCGCGACTATTGCATTTCCGTCTTCGTCAGGCTCAACAACGTCCGCAATCGCAGGCCAGGAACCAACATCAAGCCACTGGCAGGTCAGTTCGACCATAAGGACATCTTCAGCCTTCTCCATAACCGCGTAATCAATGCTGATTTTGGGCAGTTTCGGGTAAATCTCGCTCAACAGGGCGGTGACGTCTTTACCGTCCTTTGCGGCGGCGCCGACAGGCGCGAGGGCATCGACCGATTCCGGCAGGAATTTTTTGAGTGCATCACGGATCGCGCCGACCTTCCAGACGAACATTCCGCTGTTCCAGAAATACTCGCCCGATTCAACGTAATAGCGGGCAGTGTGATGTTTGGGTTTTTCCTTGAACCCCCGGACGCAGTAGGCCGATTCGTCTTTCTTCTCGCCGCAGTGGATGTATCCCAGCCCGACGTGCGGGAAGGTCGGACGAATGCCGAAGGTAATGAGCGACTCGGTGTTCTCTTCAGCCGTCCGGCACGCCTGCTCGACGCACTGGCGGAACTCGTCTTCCGGGCGAATGATGTGGTCTGCGGTGAAGACCGCCATTATCGCGTTGTCATCGCGTGCTGCCACCAGTTCTGCTGCCAGTGCGATGGCGTTGGCTGTGTCGCGCCCCACCGGTTCGCCTATGACGTTTTCTGTCGGCAGCGACGGAAGACACTTGCGAACTTCCTCGGCATAGGCTGTGCTGGTAATAACGAATATCTGCTCCGGTTCGAACAGCCCGGCCAGCCTGTCCATCGCCATACCCATCAGGCATTTTTCGTCAACCAGTCTGATTAATTGTTTTGGTTTATTTTCCCTGCTCGCCGGCCAAAGCCGCTTACCCGACCCGCCGGCCATGATTACAGCATATCGCATTTCCATCCCTTTCTTGAAACCTGTTATTCCATCTGTTCCCCGCAAGGGGTGCTACGCACAACACTTTCGTTTATCATTTCTTCGCTGATTGCTGATCGCTGACCGCTGAATGCTAATTGAGTATATCTTCTCATCGGCGGATTACCACCGATTACCGGTGTTTTTCAGGAAAATCTGCGCGAGACACAAAAAAGCCCAGCCATCTGCCCACCATTTTTTGCTTCGTGTTTTCGGGATTTGTGGTATAATTCGTTTCACGTGATTTTTGTAACTATTGCTCGTCAGTTTTGTTGCGATTCTTTATGCTCATAATCTGAATAATGGATCAGATAAAGGAGGCATCAATGTTGCGCTCACGTCGATTTGCCTTTTTGCTCGTTTGTATTATCCTGCTCACGTCAGCCGTCGCCCCTGCCATCGCCGAGGAGGCGATACTTAGCGAGGTACCGGCCTATGACTGGACCCACGGCTGTAGCCCGACGGCCGGGATGATGATTATGGGTTACTGGGACGCCTACAGCTATTCGGCCCTGATTCCCGGCTCAAATAATTGGTACGCTAATGGAAGCAATATCCGAGAGGCAATCGCAACAAGGGGAAATGGATCAGGGCAGGTATTGGACCCCGGTACGCCTGGTACCGGACACGTCGGCGACTATGCATATTATGGTAAAGTTGAGGACAGCAAGGGTAACATCCACCCGGACATGTCCGATGTCAATCCGAGCGGCGCCCATGCGGACAATTGTCTGGCGGATTTCATGGGTACTTCACAAAGTGCTTTGAATCTTTGGTACGGGGCTACCTCGCAAAGCAGAATCAGCGGCGGAATGGAGGATTACGCGTCCTGGAAGGGTTACAGTTTCACTGCCGGTGGTGTATATTCCTCCACGCCTACTTGGGATAATTTCACAAGAGAAATCCAGTTCGGCCGACCTGTCATGTTCAGCGTGGACACAAAAGGTGACGGCAAGATTGATCACTCCGTTACGGCGATCGGGTTCCGGGACACCAACGGCTATCAGGAATACGCCTGCCGGGACACATGGAGTGCGTCCGCAACACCCCGCTGGGAGAGGTTCCGGACGATGTCGAGTTCCTATGACTGGGGTGTCGGCGGTTGGTACACTTTGCGACAGACTGGTACTACGGACACGCAATTCCAAAGTGTCAGCGGCAATTGGAGCAACTCATCGTCCTGGAGCAACGGAATACCCAACGCCAATTCATTCGTCCTCTTGCCTGTGGGGAAAACGGTAAACATTTCAACCACCGGCAGTGCATTTTTGATAAACAACCGGGGAACTCTAACGGTGGAAGGTGGACTTGCCACGAAAACACTACGCAACCTGGAGGGATCTGATATATTCCTTACCACAGGTGCGTCTGCACTACAGGTTTCCGCAGTTTTCAGAAATGACGGGACTGTCGTGCAAACAGCGGGGAACCATAAGGCCAGAGATATCATCATTGTGGGCAACATGTACGGTGAGACGGCCTCGTACACGCAGACGGCTGGAACCCTGACCGTTACGGACACCCTGCTCATAGGCCAGGGTAAAGGAATCTATCGGTTGGAAGGGGGGCAACTCAACGTTGGGTCAGAGATCTGTGTTGGCAAAGGGCAGCTGGAATGGTTCGGGGGAGGCATCCAAACCCCAATGCTGAAATTCTCCGACACCGATGGTGATCTGGTCATGGGCTTCGACTTTAACATGAGAGACTTGGCCAATGGGAGTCTTATGGGCGGGGCTGTCATTGAGCCGCGTGACGATGACGATGATCTTCCTGCGGTCCAGATAGCAAACGGTGCCGTCGCCACACATGACTCCGACAGTCTGCAGGTGCAGAATCTGATTGTAGGCAGTAGTCTTGGCGAAGGTTACTACGAAATGAGCAGCCTCGCGGAGCTTCGGACCAATCTGTACGTTGGATACGAGGGTATCGGGGAATTTGTGCAAAACAGTGGCATAGTCACAACCAGCGGCGCTTACATAGGCCAAATAATGGTCGGGGCCTGCCCGGTAGGTGGCGGCCCGCCATATGCTGGTGGCGGGACAGGTACTTATACCCTTCACGACGGGCAGGTAAATGGAAAGCTGACTGTTGGCGGAATGGGTACAGGTACGTTTACGCAGGAAGGCGGAACCGTATCGGTACCGCAATTGATTGTGGGCAAATATGAAGGCTCACAGGGAACCTACACTTTGAATGCTGGGACATTGGAAAAGCACGAAAGCCGTGATGACGTTAAAATTGGCTCGGGCGGAAATGGGCTTTTCGTTCAAAACGGTGGCACTTTCACGCTGAGTTATGACTCCGCAATGTATATTGGGTACGATTCCGGCTCGACCGGCATATACGAAATGAACGGTGGAGTAATTGATGGTGGTGGAATTACAATCGGATATTTTGGTACGGGCCGGTTTATCCAGGAAGGCGGCACGGTTAACTGCAGCGTGGGTTTAGGCTATTCCAACGAATCCGACGCAGTGTATGAATTGCGAGGGGGTGAACTGATTGGTAATCTGAGCATAGGCGTTGAGGGAAGCGGCAACGTCACATTCATCCATTCAGGCGGCATCAAAGGCGGAAGCGGCGTCCGCATCGGCTCGAGCAGTGGCTCTGAAGGTACGTATAGGCTTCTCGGGACAGGTGTTTTGACTATGACCGGTTCGAGCAAATTGGTCGTCGGCGAGCGAGGAACAGGATGGTTCATACAAGAAGGCGGAACGGTAGATCAAAGCGGGGCAGATTCTTACTACAGTGGTATTTACCTGGGTAATATGCACGACGGTGTCGGCACGTACGAGTTGCGCGACGGGCAAATCACGACGCCGAAAATCCTGGTCGGAAACTATGAGTATGATGGTAAGGGACACTTTCTCCAGAGTGGAGGAACCTGCATTGTTTCAGATTACGTGAGAGTGGGAGGAGGTTCGAAAGAAAGCTCTTGTGTGTTGAGCGGCGGAGTTTTCGACACATCTCATCTGTGTGTGTACAGCAACGGAACGCTAAGTATCGCTTCGATTGCCGCTGACATTCAGATCCAAAAATGGTTTGGTTTTTATAACGAGAGTTCTTTTACAGCAGTCGAAGGTGCGATGGTTCACATGACCGGGTCTGCATTTAAGAACCAAAGCACCAATCCAGATAGTCTCGCCGGTCTGGGGAATCTGACGCTTATCTTCGAGGGCGGCGCGGCATACGTCGATCCGTTCGAGGCAGCCGGTGAGGACGTCGGGGCAGTGATTGGCGGCTTTGTTACAGCCAATTTTCTGCTGGATACGCTGCAACTGGGCGGAACAGCAGCAGGGAAAATCCAACTGGTCGATGATTTCGACAACCAGGACGATGGCAGCCTCGGCAATGAGGCAGTGTATGTCAACAACCTCATCATGAACGCCGGCGCGACGATCGACCTGAACGGCCTGAACCTCTATTACCTCAACATCGGGGATCCGAAGCAGTTCTTCTGCGGCGATGGCGATATGGATGGCGATGTCGATCTCTCGGACTTCTTTACCCTGAAAGCCAACTTCGGCATGGGCAATTGTTGGGCCGAAGGCGACTTCGACGGCAATGGCGATGTTGAACTCTCGGACTTCTTCATCCTGAAGGTGAATTACGGCAGCAGCAGCAGCAAAACTATTCCCGAACCCGCCTCCGCGAGTTTGCTGCTGCTGGGCGCTGTGGCGATGCTGCGACGACGGAAGAAATGAACGTCTGAGGGGCAAAGCCGGGCGACGCTCTTCCTTCCGGCGGCAGCGCCCCCTACCCTGCCAAGACGCAGGCGGAAGCGATAACGCTACAGGAAGGCATCGCCGAAAACAACTGCCCTTTCATACGTCGGCGAGGCGTTCTATAATTCCACCATCAATGGCGATAATAGCAGGAATAGATGAAGCCGGTCTGGGTCCGATACTTGGGCCGCTGGTTGTATCGGCGAGCGTTTTTCGCGTTCCGGACCGGGCAATGGATAAATGTTTCTGGTCGATGCTGGCCGGGACGGTTGTGCGGAAGGGTTTTCGCAAGTCGCCCGCCCTGCCGGTGGCTGATTCCAAGGCGATGCACGTTCGCACCGCCGGCCTGGTGCATATCGAACGCGGCGTGCTGGGTATGCTCGCCCAGACCGGTCAACCGCCGGGGTCGCTGCGGGAACTGCTGCGCCGGGTCGCTCCGTCGGCCGGCGACATGATGCAGGGTTATCGGTGGTATGCGAACGCCGACCCCCCACTGCCGCGCCAGGCCGGGGCGGAAGACCTGACCCTCCGCGCACGTGGCGCAGCCGAGGCAATGACTCGCCACGGCATCACGCTCGAAGCAGTCCGGGCGGAACCTGTCTTCGCCGGACAATTCAATCGCCTTATCCGCACCACACGCAACAAGGCCGTCGCTTCGTTCGGAATAACCGCCCGCCTGCTGGCCTACGTTTTTCGGACCTACGCCGGCAGCGCCGAGCCGATCCGCATCGTCGTCGATAGACAGGGCGGACGCACCCGCTACATCAGGCCTTTGCAGCGGATATTCGACGGAGCGCAAATAAAAATCGTCGATGAATCCGAGCGGCAAAGCACCTACATCATACGCGACGGTAATCGCAGCGCGGAAATCCGCTTCTGCACAAAGGCTGAAAGCGATTCGCTGCCCGTCGCTCTGGCCAGTATGGTCAGCAAGTACCTCCGTGAACTGTTCATGGAACTGCTGAATAAATGGTGGGCCGACCGCATCGCCGACCTGAAACCCACCGCCGGGTACTACACCGACGGCAAACGGTTCCTGAACGACATCACCGATACAATTGCCGCCGAACGCATCGACAGGTCGCTGCTGGTAAGATGCAGGTAACAAAAAAATGTCTAATGACCAATGACTAAAAGGCAGAAAACTTTTCGTCTATTTCTTCAATATTTTCCAGAATTGCGAAGGGTCGTCAGACATTAGTCATTAATTAGACATTGGTCATCAGGCATTAGACATTATGCTTGACCCTCATGGCGTGCGGGACTATCGTAGCGGTCGAACGCTGCGAAATCAGGGAGTGTTTAAGAATGACAATCCAGAACTGGTCCGACAATATCATCGTCGCCGAACTGTCCAACGACCCGCAGTTCACCGAAGAAATGGTCTCGTTGACGGAGATGGTGAAGCAAAATTGCGTCAACGTGGCGATAAACCTTTCGGCGGCAAGTCATCTGAACTCCTCGAATCTTTCGGCGCTTCTCCGCCTGCGGAAGCAGATCCTCGCCGGGAAATGCAGAATAATTCTTTGCGGCGTAAGCGACCGGGTCCGCAACGTCTTCAGCATCACGGGGCTGGACAAGGTCTTCGAGTTCACCGACGACCCAGCCACAGCCCTGACGAGCATCCAGATCGCGACCCAACCTTGATGATGCTGATCAGGGGTTAATCAATCGGTCTTTCGCAGTCGGTAAGCGCATGAGCGTCGCCGTTTATGTCTGCGCGCACCCAATCGCCGGAATCTTAGCAGGAGACAACAAACATGGAAAAAAACACTTCTGTTGACATGAGGCTGGTTTTGTTGCTGTCCGTTTGTCTTGGCTCTGTGCTGTTCCTGGCATCATGCTCTGCCGGACAAAACAAGGGGCTTGTCGCCTGCTGGAAGTTTGAGGAAGGCAAAGGAGACAGGCTCCTCGATACTTCCGGACACGGTAACCACGGGACAATCCACGGAGCCGAGTGGGTCAAAGGCAGAGTCGGAGGAGGCCTGCGGTTTGACGGGGTGGACGACTATGTAACAGTGCCCAAATCCGCCGCCCTGAACAGCATAAACAAAGAGATAACCCTCATGTGCCGGATAAAGACGCCCCTTTCCGGAAGATACTCGATATTGGAAAGGTGGCCCTGCGACAATACCAGTCAGCGCTGCCTGGAACTGGACGTGGACTCCGGAGGAAAAACTGTCCATTTCGCCCTCTCTCCTACGGGGACTGGTGGAACGTGGTGCAAGTCTTCCAAAACCGTTCCGGCGGACAAATGGGTGCACATCGCCGTAACCTCCAACGGAAAAATCATGCGGATTTACATCAACGGTCAGCCGGCGTCTTCGGATTCAGTCCCCGAATCGCCAAAAATACACCAATCCACAGCCGATCTGCATATCGGGGTCTGGCACTCAGATAATAAATCGGATCACTTCTTCAAGGGAACAATGGACGAAATCAGCATCTACTCACGGGCGCTGACGCGTGAGGAGATTCTTGAAAGTTATCTTGCCGGCGTCCCCAAAGGTACAGTCGCCGGCAAGATAATCAGTAAAAGCGGCAATCCGATAGAAGGGGCGAAGGTCAGTGTCGGGCCGTTTCGGTCCGATACGGACAGGCAAGGAAGATACCGCATCGCCGTCCCAGCCGGTACGTTCGACGTAAATGTCCATAAAAAACATTACAAGTCACGCGCCAAATTAGACATAAAGGTCAAGGCCGATGAAACCACAACGACAAATATAGTCCTGGCCACGGATAAAACTCCACCTTCCATTTCCGACGTCAAAACGGAGGATATCAATGGTGTAAGCGCAACTATCCTCTGGAAAACGAATGAGAAATGCAGGGGCATTATCAGGTACGGTACGTCTTCAGGGAAATACAGCAAAGCGGCCAAAGGCCCTTTATACTTGAAAACTCGCAGTGTTACCGTGGGCCTTGGCTATGCCCTTGGCAGCGGTGTGAAATCTCATTTCAACAAGACGAAAAAAAGAACCTTTTACGTAAAATCCCATCGTATTACCCTGACCGGTCTGGCCGGCGGCGTGAAATACTATTTCATTGTCGAAAGCACAGACTCAGCGGGCAACGCCACAAAAAGCAGGGAATACACATTGACCACTCGTAAAGTTGAGCATCCTCGCCTGATTGTGAGGAAATCGGACTATCCCGTCATGCGGGCGCGAGCGGCCAGGTCGCCGTGGAAGGAGATGAAGGCCGAGGCTGTCTCCTATATGGAGAAAAACAGTTACAGCCCGAAGAAGGACGAATTTGTGGGCCGTCGGTACAGCAGGATGTCGAGCGTAGTACGCAATGGCGCCCTTGCTTACATCCTCGACCCGGAAAACAAAACTCTTTACAGGGACAAGATTGCCGACGCCCTGTCGGCCTGGGACAAGTTGTACGTGCACGCCCGCGACTGGACGGGACACAACGGCCAATACTACTTGAATGCCGACTGGCAGGCAGCCTTCTTCAATTCCGTCCTGGCCCTCGACGTAATCTACAATGACCTTTCGCCGGCGCAGCGGGACGACCTCGAATCCAAACTCGATACGGTCGCTGACTGGTATTACAGGAGATCAGGGAGCGTTTATCATTTCGCCAATTACGGCCTGTGGGCGATTTACAAAGGCGACCGACGGCGGATCGACAGCGCCAAGACCAGGTGGCGTGCGGATTACTCCAGATGGTTCAGTTCCGACGGCGTATTCTATGACGGTCCCGGTTATGCGATATGCTCCGCCAACAGCAGGCACGGCAAGATGCACTTTCATCATATCCTCGAGTTCGCCGGCGAGGATAATACATGGTACTCCGACCCGCAGATTGACGGTTTCTACGAGTGGCTTTACGGCGCCGGTTTCAGCCCGTTTTACAGGGTGATAAGTTTCGCCGATACCGGTCCGAACAGGGCCTACGATCCGTTCGACCCCGGCGTCCATAAATTCTCAATGAAGGCCTTCGCCAATCTCGCATGGTGCGCGAACGGCAGGATGCCGTCCGGCAGCCTGTTCCATTACGCGCTGATGGATAAGCCGCTTCCGAAACCGCAAAAACCGCTCAGCCGCATCTGGCTCGACGGGTGCGCCGCCTTCTGGGAGGACAATCCCTCCGACAGGTCGCTCATGAGCGTACTGTGGAATTGCAGGGGCACCCGACAGGGCGGCGACGGACACTCGCACAAGGAGGTCAACGCCGTCCACCTGTGCGCCTACGGAGAACACATACTGCGGAACTCCGGATACGTCGGCTGGGGAAACGGCGCGCTGGGCTTCTCCTGGGACTACGTCCATCACACCGCCGTCTCTGCCAACACTGTACTCATTGACGACAAGGACCATGTCGAGAAGAAGGGCGCAGGCATCGTCGAAGGATTTACAGCCCCGCGATTCGACTACGCCAGCGGAGACTCGAAAGACGCCCTGCCAAACGGCCAGCACCGGCGCAACTTCTGCTTCGTGCACCCGCAGGAAGGACGATGCGGATACTGGGTCCTGTTCGACGAAGTGGCCGCAGACAAATCCGCCGGCAAGGTCAACATCGCACTGCACCCCAGTTCGGACGATTGTGAAGTCATCTCCGGCAAACTCGAATACAAATGGAAGATTGGACCAAAGAAGCATACATACAGCGGACATGACGTCTTTGTGAACATCTTTCTCGCCACGCCGCCGGTTTCTGTCGGCATCAAGCCGGGACTGCTGGCAAACATGGGCGGTGAGAAAAACTGTTTCGTCGGAAAGTATATCTATTCGACTTACGATACCGGTGGCCGGGGCCGGCGGAACATCGTAACGGTTGTTTTCCCGTACGACGCGACACACCCCAAAGCCGGGATGTCCAGAATCACCGGCAAGGATTACACAGGCGCGAAAATCGACCTTGGCGGGACTGTTACGGATATGGCAATCGAATCTTCCGGGAAAAAGCCCGTCAAATGCGACAGGGTTTCGTTCAGGGGGCTTGCTGCCTTGTACCGTATCAAGGGTAAGGCAAACGTCTTCTACTTCGTGCGAAAGGGAAGGTCTTTCAACGATGGGGGCAAAAAACCTCGGCGAGGCTTTGAGTCGGACAAAGACGTGAGTGTGTACGTCAAAGGCAAACAAGGCAGAATTATCTCGCCCGGCGCGAAGGTAACTTTTCACCACCCCGGCATCACAGGTGTGCTACTGAACGGTGCCGCTGCGCCCGTTCTGGATTCCGGCAAAGGCTGGGTCAAGGTCGCAGTGGGCAAAGGGACTCACGAACTCGTATTAGAAATGCCCGCACAGGAGAAGGGAACATGAAGAAAAATGCACCGAAAAACATAACACCGGTATCGTTACCGGCAATCTGCTTTCTAACCGCGTTGTTTGCCTGCTCATGCTCGGCCACGAGTAAAGAGGGGCTTGTCGCCTGCTGGAAGTTTGATGAGGGCAAAGGCAACAGGCTTCTCGACACATCAGGCAACGGCAACCACGGGACAATCCACGGTGCAACGTGGACAAAAGGGAGAGTCGGAGGCGGTTTGCGGTTTGACGGTGTGGACGACTATGTGGAGGTTCTCAAATCCGCCAGCCTGAACGGCCCGAAGAAAGAAATCACACTGATGTGCTGGATTAAGATTC
>DAOVLS010000046.1 GCA_030631125.1 Planctomycetales bacterium | reverse complement strand
TGAAGATCTACGCCGTCAAGGTCGAGTGCGGCCCGGACGTTGACCTGAACCGCCTGGCGCGCGGTACGCCGATGTTCAGCGGGGCAGACCTGGAGGCGCTGATTAACGAAGCCGCTATCGCCGCGACAATGGCGAACAAGGACGCCGTCGAGCAGGCGGACCTGGAGGAGGCGCGCGACAGGGTCCGCTGGGGCAGAGCGCGAAAGAGCCGGGCAATCGACGAACGCGAAAAGGAAATGACGGCCTACCACGAAGCCGGCCATACGCTCGTCCAGGTACTCACGCCCGACTCCGACCCGCTCCACAAGGTCTCGATCATTCCCCGCGGACAGATGGGCGGAGCGACTTTTACGCTGCCGGAGAAGGACCGCTTTATGTTCACCCGCCGATGGTGCGAAGCCTTTATCCGCGTGGCGGTGGCAGGACGCATCGCAGAGGAGATGTTCTGCGGCGACATCGACAGCGGAGCCGCCGCCGACATAGCACAGGCGACCGAACTGGCGCGAAAAATGATCCTCGAATGGGGAATGAGCGAGAAACTCTCTTTCGTCCGCTACACGCCGGGTCCGGAGAGGCCGACGATGTTCGACATCGGCGGGAAGGAATACTCCGAAAAAACCGCCGAGATAATCGACGAAGAGATTAAGGTCATCATGGACGCCGCGTATGCCGACGCACGCGAAATGCTCCAGACAAATCGCGACAAGGTCAAGGGTATCGCCGACGCCCTGCTGAACTACGAGACGCTCGACGCAGAGGACGTCAAAAAGATCATCGCCGGCGAAACGCTGGACAAACCTTCGATAAATGAGTTACTCGAGGCAGAAGCCGCCAAGCCCGCCGACGCTACCAAACCGCCTCCGCTGCCCGAAACCAACCAGGCATCCGACGCCGGAACCATCCCCGAACCGGGATAATCTCATAGAAAGTCCTGTGCTGCGAAACTCCAAGCCCAGCCATTCGAATGGCTGGGCTTTGTTTTTGTGATTCGACTTGAACGAAAAATTCACCTCCGCCGCTTTATCATCGCCAGTCCGCCGAGAGCCAAAAGTAACATCGTGGCCGGTTCGGGAATCTGCTGGACACTTCCGCCATGTGAGGTGTCGATATTATCCGGGATCGAGCCGGTTCCGCCGAGGCTGAAATAGTAGAGGTTGAAACCATTCAGGTCGAGCATCGAACCGGCTCCGAGTATCAGTTTTTCCACGTAAAGCGCTTCGCTGCCTTCCCAGCCGGGTTGATTGTCGAACAGGTTCACCAGTTTCAGTTGCCCGATGTCGTCCCCGCCCAGTTGCAGCGTCCCCAGCGCGAAGTTGCTCTCCAAACCAGCGAACACTGCCCCCATATCCTCCCCGGCCACCTCGAACGGATCGACAACGCTGCTTCCGCCTTCGAATATCAGCGTCAAATTGATCATATCGGCCAGTGCAGCCGGGTCGATGCTTGTGTTTTCAAAGGCCGAACCTGTCATGTGGATTCCGGAACCTGCCGTAACTGAAAGCATAGCGCCAGGCCCGAACTTGAGACTGTTGGAAACGACAAGGTTGGCATCGGTGTTCTGCAGGTTCAGTGTGCCGACCCCGTCGGAACCGACATTCAGGTCGGTAGTAGTCAGGGCCGTTATGTAACCCTCGGATGCACCCGCGAGAATATTCACTCTGCCTCCTGATGACAAGTCCAGCCCGCCGGACAGATTAAGTTCGTTCCCGGGCGTAACGGCGACCGTACCCTGGCATAGTACAGGGTCGTTTATAGTACCTGAACCGGCGACCGTCTTGCCGACGGGGATGGTAAGGTCCATCCCAGCAACATGCGTCAGACCCGCATTGTTGTAACTGCCGAACACATCGGCAGGGTCATAGCCTTCAGGGACGATCAGCAGAGAGCCTTCGCCGAGCGTAAGTGCGGCATTTCCGGCGTTGACGAAACTACCTTCGGAGATATCAACGATCGCGTTTTCGATGGTCAGGTTTTTGCCCGTTTCAGCGAAGTCGAACTGACCGTCAATCCTGGATCCGCCGGTGATGTTCAGCGTTCCTCCGGTCCACTCATATCGGCCGTTCTCGCCGATGATAAAGTGCCTGACAGTGTTTATTCCGCCCGTTTGCCGGAACAGGCCTATGCCTGCCCTGCCGATATACTCAAGCCCGGCCTCTAACTCTCCGCCGCTCAGTTCGTAGGTACTGTCTGACTGAACGCCCCAGCCAAGAACCAGTTGATCAGTTTTGTGCAACCCGCCGGTCTGCTGAAAAACGGCATAGTCGCCGGACATCCGTACGATGTTGGTTATCAGACGCCCGGTTCCACCAAGTTCCAACTTGCCCATAAGTTCGGGGCCAGTGGACCATATGCCGAGACCGACTATCATCTCGTCCGTAACGGTGCAGGTGCCGCCGGTATGAATGAATATTCCCTTTCCCTTTCCGATTTCTCCTACTTGGGCAATATAAATCTTTCCGGCAGAGAGCGCACCATCACTCATCTCGTATCTGCCGCTAACCTTCAACTCGTCGTTGACTGTAAATGTCCCTCCGGACTGCATGAATCCGTCGTCGGTCAAGTCGGTTATCACCCATGCCCTGTCCGCAGACAATACGCCGGAACCGCCAAGCGTAAATGTACCACCGGACTTGATCCAAATCCTGTCTGTTACGGTGACGCCACCCCCGGTGAGGTTGAATTTGCCCCCGAACAGGTCTGTCTCCCTGCAAATAAGTTGTCCGCCGGTTACCTCGCTGTCGCCACCGATGCTGTTACATGTAACCTTGCCGTTACCGAGATTGACGTCAGCACCCTCGGTAACAGTCAGCCCGTATATCAGATCGATGCCGTCATCGCCGCTGCCGTGGATATAGCCGGCACAATTCACTGGGTCGTAAATTACCTTGTCCCTTCCCGAAAAACCCTTGCCTGCTGGTACGACAAGTGTGCTGCCTCTACTGTAGGCGACACCCTGATTGTCAAATAGCCCGAAATCGGTCTGCGGGTCGAATCCCGCCGGCAGGATAAGCAGGGAGTCGCTAGCCAACCGGAAGGTCGTTCCCCCGGCATTGAGTATCTGTGCGCCGCCGAAATCCAGCCAGCCTCTACCGTCAATAGTTCCGGTCCCGCCGGTGCAGTCGAGTGTGCCGGCGAAATCGGCTTCGCCGTTGATGTTCAGCGTCCCGCCGGTCAGAATCAACGACGATCCTGACCTACTAACATCCAGCACCGGTGTGGAAAGGGTCCCGCCTCTCATCTCATATGTTCCGCCGTATATAGCGTTGGCTCGGGAATAACTACTGGTTCCCCCGCTTTGGATATACTTTCCGCCTTCATTCACGATCAGGGCCGAGCAGGAAAAACTGCCGCCTTCCTGTTCGTACGTCCCACCATCTTCGACCGTCAAGGTGTTCCAGCACCCCGTAATCCTGAACGTTCCGCCGAGTTGGCGGAAGGTCCCGTTGCCACTACTGCCGATGCGGGCGCCTTTGGCAAAAAGTTCGCCCGTATCGTCCAGAATATACATTCCGCTGACCCCCTCATTGTAACCTACCGAGAAGTACCAGTCCGCAGTTACACGTCCGCCGGTCTGGGTTACCATTCCCGCACTGTCACAACCGACATAAAGCCTTTTTGTCTTCAGTTCGCCGCCGGAGATAATTCCGGTCTCATCATTGATATAGACTGTTCCTTCGCCGCAGTCCACCTTCCCCCCGAGTTCTATCGTTACACCGCCTTTCAGGTCGCACTGCCCGCCGGAGGCGAGAAACTGACCCTGGGCGTGAACATGGGCCAGGACGGTGCCGCTGGCGGAGTATGTTTCTCCTGCCGGGACAAACAGCACACCGCCGGCATACTGGAGTGTGCCTTCATTCGTGTATGTTCCGAATGCGCTGTATGGGTCGAACTCAGCCGGTACAATAAAGATAGACTCGGAACCGAGCACGTTGAACTCAGACAGACCGGCGTTAAGGACTTCACCTGCACCAAAGTTCACAAGTCCGCCGGCGTTGACAATCCCGTCGCCGCCGCAGAAGTCCATTACCCCATCCATCGCGAAGCCGTCGCTGACGTTGAGAATTCCGCCGGAGAATTGATATGTGCCTGCAGCATTGACCGTCAACTGTCCGGCGTTATGCGTGCCGCCGGTTTGGATGAAATCACCGGGGCCGGTAGCGGTACCGATGCGTTCCGTATTCGCCGTCAACATGCCGCCGCTGAGTTCGTACACACCGTGGCCGAAGTCGTAGCTGGTCAGTTCAAGTTTGTCGAGCACGACCGAACTCAACGCGGCTTGCGTGAACCGTCCGCTCTTGCTGAAGCCAAGGACCAGCCTGTCCGCCGACAACACCCCGTCTCCCTCCAGTTCATAATGCCTGCCGTTGACACTGACTTCCCGGGCCGTTACCTCACCGCCTGTTTGAATGATTCCGGCATTCTCGATAGTGTTCACTTCCAGAACGCCGCCGTTGAGTTCGTATTTTCCTCCGCCCGCAAAGAGGAGCCGATCAGCATTTACCGAGCCGCCGTTCTGGCGAAAGACATCGAGAACCTTCGAATTATAACCAACCTGCAAGTCCTTGGTGAAGACCTCTCCATCAATCAGTTCATAGAGCGATCCGGGAGAAACGCCGCCGACCCTGATTTTATCACTTACGCGGACGGTCCCGCCGGTCTGTATGAAATTGCCGGCGGTCTCTCCGGAGTACGCATAGGCCCCAACGTACATATCGGCGCAGGACAATTCCCCGCCACTGATTTCGTACAGCGAATCCGACATGTAGAGACCGCCCGCGATGGTGTTTAGCCCGCCGGACTGGCAAACCCGGCTAGTTGTCCCGTAATAACCAAGGGAAAAGCCTTTGCTGGTAACCTGTCCGCCTTGAATCTCGCTGGTCTGGTCGCTTATGTTGACAGAGCCTTCTTCACCGGTGTCGATCACGCCGCTTCCCGATACTAACAACCCTCCGGTTAAATCGATTCCCCGGCTGGTATTTGCCTGCAATATCCCCTGCACTTCGACACGATCTTCCAAGACACCGGAGAAATTCACTGTCTGGCTGGCGGGAATGACAAGCGTCGAACCGGCTACGTGGGACGTGCCCTGATTATTCCAGGTCCCGAAGGCCGTTTCCGGGTCAAAGCCCTGCGGAAGAAGCAGGAATCCGCCGGTGCCAATGTTCACTGTCGCCTGCCCCGGATTCAGGATGCTGCCTCGTGCGAGGTCCCCCGAAGCGCCTGCTCCGATGTTCAGCGTTCCCGGCCCACCGTTAAAATCCATCGTTCCGGCGACTTCCAAACCGCCGTCGATTGAAAGCGCACCGCCGGTCAATTGATATTTTGCGCCCTCGTTGACTGAAAGCATATTTGTCGTGTGCGTTCCTCCATCCTGCATGAACAGGGAACCTTCGATATAGTGTGCGAGCGTTACGCTCGCCGTTTCTAATGTTCCGTCGCTGAAGTGATACGTACCCCCGCGGGTTAATGTCATTTGGTCCGTGAACCGTGCAGTTCCTCCTGTCTGAAGGAAGAGGTTGTCTTCGCTGTAATGCATCTGCATAGTGCCGGCATTCAGCGTCCCACCGGTCATCTCGTATGTTCCGCTTTTAGACCCACCTCCGTAGAAAGAGATCACCGGTGTATCAAGAGTTCCACCGGTCTGGAGAAAATAGCCGTTTCCGTAGTTTCCGCTACCGACAATTTGTAAATAATGATTACTGCCCGAGGGTATAACTAACGAACCTCCGTGCAGTTCATATCGTGCGCTCGTGTTATCATCTTCTACCATCTTGAGGATATTAGTCGTAACTGTACCGCCGTCCTGAATGAATGTCGGTGTGCCGTTTTCCCCTCCCATGTAGAACTCCCAGCCTGCAGAGAGGTTCGCAGAGCCTGAAATCCTGTAGGTCGGAGCATCTTCCAGATCGGACCACATGTAGAAACGGCTGACCGTAAGCGACCCGCCTGTGTGAACGATATGTCCCGTGCCATAACCGCTTTTACTGTACAGATAGAGATAATACGTCTCGGCGTCGCCGGAAGAAATAATGACAGGAGGACCAGTTCGAATAAAGGCCTCGTGACTTGACGTTGGTACGCCGGCGGTCCATTGGACCGGATCGAACCAATCCTGCGACCCGGCTGGAATATCCTGCCAGAAGGTAGAATCGGCCTGAACCGGGGCGACGGCTAACGTAAGCAGGGCAATACAGACGAGGGATAAGGCAAATCGACGTGAACGTATCATTGATGCCTCCTTTTCTTTAGCATCAGGCAGAAAAAGCAAAGAACGCAGCAAACCCGACGAGCCAAAGTTACAAAAATCACGTAGCGAAAATCATACCACAAATCCTGAAAATACGAAGTAAAAAACCAACGGACACTTTACTTCGCCTTGTTCCGCCGCTTCAACATCGCCAGTCCCTGCCTATCTGTGCTTGCGCAGCAGGGGCAGGCAGGCACCGAGAGCCAAAAGTAACATCGTGGCGGGTTCGGGAATCTGCTGGACACTTCCGCCATGTGAGGTGTCGATATTATCCGGGATCGAGCCGGTTCCGCCGAGGCTGAAATAGTAGAGGTTGAAGCCATTCAGGTCGAGCATCGAACCGATTCCGAGGATCAGGTTTTCGACATACAGCGCCTCACTGCCGTCCCAATCGGGGCGGTTGTCATAATCATCGACCAGTTGGATATATCCGATGTCGTCCCCGCCGAGTTGCAGCGTGCCGAGCGCGAAGTTGCTCTCCAAACCAGCGAACACTGCCCCCATATCCTCCCCGGCCACCTCGAACGGATCAATATCCACGCTGCCGCCTTCGAAGATCATCTTCAGATTCCCCAGCCCGGCAAGGTTGTCTGGCTCTTGGCTGAAGTTCTCAAACGCCGAGCCGGTCATGTGGATTTTCGCCCCCGGCACGGCGGCAAAGGTGCCGCGATTTAGTCTTAACCGATCAGACAAGCGAATTGTAACGTCGGGGCTTAATAACTCCAATTTGCCGTAGCTATACAGCGATTCCAATTCCAACGTTCCACCGCTCATGATGAACTCGCCGTCCTGGATGTTGAGGTTTCTCAATATGAGTTGGCCCCCTTTCATCTCGTAGATTCCGCTGGGATTAAGGTAGCCGACTACCAACTGATCTCCAAGAAACTCGCACGTCCCACCAGTCTGGATAAAGCGGCCCTTGTTAACATAGACCGTGCTTGAAGAATAAAGGTGTCCTCCGCGCATTTCGTACGTTCCACTCCCTACGCGAAGTTTGCTAGCAAGGAGTTCTCCGCCTGATTGGATAAAAGTGCCCTTTCCTTGAAGACCAACTTCTACCGAACCACGAAGTTCTCCATCGATCAGTTCGTAAGTTCCTTCGCCCGTGGGGCCGAAACCAACGTAGATATATGGATAATTTGGAAAATCTCTGTGAGAAAGCACGCCGCCGGTCTGGATTAGATGGCCCGTTCCTCCCTTGCCGACGTAAACGTATTGCGCGTCGCAAACACCTCCTCTCAGCTCATACGTTCCTTCGTCACCAATCCTACCGCCAAGTTCCACTTCTCCCTGGAAAGTCCCACCGGTTTGAACGAAGACAAAAGGGCCTGAGTTTGACGCTGTGTACACCGTTTTCATATTGCCAATGCACGTCCCGCCATGCAATTCGTATCTGGCCTGATAACCTTTGTAGCAGACGATCTGGAATTCGCGCTGAGGATCGCACGTACCTCCTGTTTGGATAATGGTACCACCATTACCGATCATCAGTATTGCCGGTGTCAGGTCACCACCTTTGAGGTAATATGTCCCCACCGGAGCATCATACGTACCAACTTTGACGTAACTACCGTCTACAATGCCTCCTTCCTGAACGATGGTGCCGTTATAACCGACGCAGAGACTATACCCACAGAAATTACCCGTTCCGGTAATACGGAACGTGCCGGCTCCCTGGTCCGTTCCTACCTGCATGAGGAACGAGCGCCATTTGTCCCTGCTGTGTGTCCCTGTGGCCCCATTGCTAATTTCCACCGCGAAAAGGTCATATTCATGGCCAGCGGCTTCAATGGTTGCACCGCCAAAAAGTGCTCCACTAAACAGATCGCTCATCTCGAAATCCTTGCCCATAACGAGATAACTCTGCCACCAGTTCTTGACCAAAGGTGCGCTTACTGTTCCTCCGAAGAATTCAAAGCGAGAGCGCATCTCGATGCGTTCTCCCACCTCCAGATGACCTCCTCGAATAGAAAAAACCCCACCGTCTGCATTCAGGCGTTTACCGATTATCAGATTCCCCCCCTCCTGGACGTAGGTTGCTTTGTTAGAGGACTCACCAGAACCATACAAAACGAGGTTTTCGACTTGAAGAGTTCCACCCTTCTGCGTGATTGTGCCATCGACCCAGCAATCAGCCGAGACGTTTACAGAACTTTCATTGTTGAGCACCAAGGTGGCTCCACTCATGTTACGAAGCGCGTCTGTTGACAGCGAATCGCTTACCTGTATCGTGCCGTAATTATTGAGCATCTTTACTGCCGCCGGGTGGGAGACCGTCACATTTGCGGCCGATGGGATATACGCGAACGCGCTCCCATTAGGAACTCCCCCTTTCCATGAGGCCGAGTCGTCCCAGTCGCCCGTGCTACCTGTCCAGTCGGTATCCCACGTGCCGGCAGGCCGAAGGGTAGCGTCCATGCCGATGATACCCCAATCATGGCTGTCCGTGCTCGGCTGGAACCTTTCCCATCGAGTTCCCGTGCTCCATGTATCCCGGCAGGCATATTCCCGGTAGCCGTTGGTATCCCGGAAGCCGATTGCCGCAACTGAATGAGCCCCCTTGCTTGAATCCACGTCGAGCATCACCGGCCGACCCATGCGAATCTCGTGTGTAAAGTCAGCCCATGTTGGCATGGAACTCCAATCGCCGCCGATCGTGAAACTGTATCCGCGCCAGGAAGCATAGTCGCCCATACCGCTACCAATGTTGTCGGCCGAAGTGGCACCGTGCCATAAATTATCCACGCTGCGTGAGGTTCCCATGAAATCGGCGAGACAATTATTTGCATGTGCCCCGCCCGGATTGATCTCGGACATGTCTGGGTAGATATTGTCCTTGCTGTCTATTTTCCAACCGTAGTAGGCGTAGTCGCCGATATGTCCGGTCCCAGGCGTGCCAGGGTTCAAAAGATTTCTGGACCCATTCCCTGGGCTCGCGATGGCGTCCTCGATCGCGGTCTGGTTCCAAGACCAACTGTTTGAGCCGGGAATCAGGGCCGAATAACCATACGCGTCCCAGTATCCCATAATCATCATCCCAGCCGTGGGACTACAGCCGTGGTACCACAAATAACCGGGCACGTCTTTGAGAACCATCTCCTCGCCGCTGGCAGGGACGACGGCTAACGTCAGCAGAACAACACAAACGAGGGATAAGGCAAATCGACGTGAACGTATCATTGATGCCTCCTTTTCTTTAGCATCAGGCAGAAAAAGCAAAGATCGCAGCAAACCCGACGAGCCAAAGTTACAAAAATCACGTGGCAAGAATTATACCACAAAATCCTGAAAATACGAAGTAAAAAACCAACGGACATTTTACTTCGCCTTGTTCCGCCGCTACTGCCTCATTAGACGCAGCTGCGGGCAAAAAATTTGCGGAATTTCGGGTAAATTAAATAAAAATCCGCCTTAATTCGATCCCTGTCATCCCCCTTGGGACGGCGAGCAGACGCCAAGGGACTTTGTTGCCAATGGCTGGGGTTCGTACTGGAATCACCGATACGCCACGACAAAAAATAAGGGCTTCACAATTGCCATCTTCGGTTATAATGATGTCGTTCTGGTTTCAAGTGGTTCACAACAGTCTTTGGAGATTGCAATGCCGATTGCTACATCTCACACATACATCGAGCATATTGAAGGCCGGGCCGGCGGGCGGGCGGTGATAAAGGAGACACGCATACCCGTCTGGGCAATTGTCCAGTGCTATCAGTCGGGGCTGACGCCGGAGGAGATACTCGCGCATTACCCGCAACTGACCCTCTCCCGCGTCTTCGACGCGCTTGGATACTATGACGACAACCGCCAGGAGATCGAAACAGACCTGAACGACAACGCCGGCGCTATCTCCGAAACAGGATAATTCTTAACGAAGATACTGCGATGCGAAACTCCAAGCCCAGCCATTGCAATGGCTGGGTTTCGTACTAAAATCACATTATGTCCGCAACCCTGGACGAAATCCTGAACTCACACCGCACGCATCGGCCTGTGGTGATGGGCGTCCTGAACGTTACGCCGGACAGTTTCTCCGACGGCGGGCGGTTTATTGATCCGGCATCGGCTGTCGCCCAGGCCCGGCAGATGGTCGCGGACGGTGCGGATGTTATCGACATCGGTGCGGAATCCACCCGCCCCGGCTCCGAGCGAGTCAGCCCCGACGAGCAGATTCGCCGCATTGAAGCGATACTACCCCAAGTCGCCAAACTGGACGTCGCAGTCAGCATTGACACAACCTCTGCCGCCGTGGCTGAGTTCGCCCTCGACGCCGGGGCGCAGATAATCAACGATGTCTCGGCCGGACGGGACGACGACGAAATGTTTCCGCTCGCGGCTTCGCGCAATGCAGCCTTAATCCTGATGCACATGCTGGGTATGCCCAGGAATATGCAGGAAAATCCTCAATATGACGATGTAGTGAAGGATGTCCGCGACTTCCTGGCTGGGCGAATCGCCGCTGCTACCGGCGAGGGCGTGCAGCGAAATCGCATCATTGTCGATCCGGGTATCGGTTTCGGCAAACTGCTTGAGCACAACCTGGCGCTGCTGAATAACATCGGCGTTCTGGGCGAACTTGGCGCAGCGGTCCTGGTCGGCCCAAGCCGAAAGCGGTTCATCGGGGAATTGGGTAGCACAGGTTTAAAACCTGTGCCACCACCACCCGATCAACGTCTCGGCGGGACAATCGCGGCGTGCCTGACCGCCCGGCGCGGTGGAGCGAGCATCTTCCGCGTTCACGACGTCGCCGCGATAGTTCAGGCGCTTACCGTCGCCCGCGCGATTGAAGAAAAAGAAATGTGAAAAATCGTCGTCGTACCGACGACTGCTAAACAGGGATTTCGGATTTTCAGAAGAATCCGTGTAATCTGTGTAATCCGTGGACCGATTACTATAGAATGTCATCGTGGGCGAACTGATCAGGGCCATTTTGAATTACCTTCACCGGGTGGCGACCTACGACCCTTTGGAAGTGGTCGTCGAGATGGTCCTCATCGGGCTTGTGGTCTGGTGGGCGACCCGTTTTTTGCGCGGGACGCGCGGGGCGAGTCTGGTCAAGGGCGCTGCGGTGGTTCTGGCGCTGGTGTACCTGTGCATCCGCCTGCTGCCGAAGGACCAGGACCGCCGCTGGGACCGGATCGAATTCCTGTACGGAAAGTTCCTGCTGTTTGCCTTCGTGGCGGTGGTGGTGGCCTTTCAGCCCGAACTCCGCCGGGCGCTGGGTTATTTCGGCAGGACCCGTCTGCTTGGCGGCCCGCGACGGTACGTCACAGAGAAGATTGCCGCCATTGTGGAATCGGCGGGGTACCTCTCCCGCAACAAGACCGGCGCGATAATCGCCGTTGAGCGCAAGATCGGGCTGGGGGGACTGATGGAATCAGGGACGCCCCTGGACGCGGAACTGACTGCCGGGCTGCTGAACACGATCTTCTACCACGGCACACCGCTGCACGACATGGGCGTAATCGT
>DAOVLS010000063.1 GCA_030631125.1 Planctomycetales bacterium | reverse complement strand
TACTCATATACGAGTTACGGCCTCCGCGCCTTGAATCTGCTCGGCGCGACCCTGTTCGACCGAGGCGAATTTTCACAGGCAGCCCGTTGCTGGCGCAGGGTTGTTTCCATCAACGGTTCTAAAGGCTCCGCCCCGGTTCCGAAGGACGAGGCGGTGCTGCTAGCCAGGATTGTTGTGTCGCATCACTTCGCCGGCGAATCCAAACCCGCATCGAAGGTGGCGGACCTGCTGACCAAGCGCCACCCGAAGACTGTCGCCGCCTTTGGAGGCAGGGACGAAAACGTCGTTGAGTTTGTGCGGCGGATGCTTGCGGTGCCTCCTCCGCTGGACGAGGTCAGGCATAAGGAAGACTGGCCTTCGCTGGCCGGTGCGCCCAACTCAGTTGCGGTTATGAGTCCATGCCGACCTGTGCTTAGCCCGCGATGGACTACGATCGACGGCAAAATCGGCAGCAATCCGAGCATCAGGACGCTCTTGTCTGCATCACCCAATGTCCACTACAGGGGTCGCCGGGTAACTCCGGGGACTGTGTCGCTGCGGGAAGGACGGGTGGTTCATGTCCGCCGACAGGGCAACAAGACTATGGAGACGGTCATACCGGCCATGCTCCATCCGATTGTCGTTGGAAAGACCGTGATATATCGCACCTCTGATCGCATCGTCGCGCTCGACCTGCTGACCGGCGATAAACTGTGGGAGACGACCGAGTTTCCCTTATTCGACCGGAAGAACACCGGCGGCAGGCAGGTGTACTACCGCGGGTCCTCCAACATGACAGTGGAAGACCGTGGTCTGTGGACGGTAACGGGCGGTGGCGGAAAGGTTTTCGCACTAGGTAAGTTCCGCCAGGCTCAGATGTTACGTTACTTTAATCCCAGAGCGCCCAAGCCCGCGGGAAGTGCTTCGGTATTGACGGCGTTTTCGATTTCCAATCAGGGTCAGATGCTCTGGCAGATCGGCGACGGCGACGGCGACAGCGACCTGATTCAAGGAGGCCTATTCCTGACAGCGCCGACCTATGCCGCCGGTCGGTTGTATGCCCTCGTCGAGTACATACAGGCGCATCACCTCGTATGCCTGAATGCCGAGAACGGACGACTTCTGTGGGAGACGATGGTCGCGCAGACGCCTATGCGGGCATCGCGGCACGGCAGGTACCAGAACCTCGGGCAGGACCGGACCAGTCCACCGGCGGTATCGGCCGGAAAAGTCTTCGTCGTTACCAACGCCGGAGTGGCAGCGGCTTTTGACGCCGATACAGGCAAGAGCCTGTGGGCCTACCAGTACGTTACCAAGCAGGGGCTGTCCGCCCCGCCCAATCCCATCGTGGTTACCAAAGGCAGGGCAATCTGCCTGCCTGCTGATTGTGAGCAACTCCTGGCCTTCCACACCGATACGGGCCGGCTGGACTGGAGTATTGATCGCTCCGGTCAGCGCGACCTGACCGCCGTTGACGGGTCGCGTCTGCTGCTGTCCGGCGAGGGAATGGTCATAATTGACGCAGTTACCGGTCAGGACATCTGGAAGGCTGAAGGCGTCAGCGGCGTCCATGGCCGACCGGCGGTAACGTCCGACGCCATTCTTGCTTCCGGACGGGGCGAGGTCATTCGAGTATCCCTGCCGGGGTTTCACATGAGTCGCCCTCCGCTGGTGGACCCTGAAGCGATCCTCGGCAACCTCATCGGCGTTGACGGAAAGTTGATAGCGGCCAATGCTGCCGGTCTGTCGGCGTATTTTACCTTCGAGGACGCCCATGCCGAACTTACCGCCCGGATGGCCAAGGTCTCGCCGGAGGATGTTTCGAACCTGCTTTATCATCGTGCAGTGAACGCCTTCAGCGCGGCCAGGCCTCAAAAAGCACTGGCGGACCTGCTGATGGTTCGCAAAATCGCTGAAGACAAAGGCGACAGCGCCTTACTTGCCAAGACCGCCCAGATGCTTTACCGGACGTACGTCTCCCTGGCCGACCATAAGACGTCGAGCTCCGTGGGGATGCTCGATTTTTACAACAAGGCTCGGTCTTACGCCTACAGTGATCGCAGCAGGGGTGAGATGCTGGTCCGCCTGGTGAAGTATTACGGTAATATAGGCGGTGGCGCCAAGGCGGCGGAACTGGCGCAGGAACTTACAACCGCTTACGCCAAGACCGACCTGGCGGACGTCCGGATCGGCAAGGACGCCGACCAGTTCGTTCGCGATAACGTCGACACGAAACGCTTCGTCGGGTACGAACTGGGGCATCGCCTGATAAAGGACCTGATTACCAGGCACGGGCAGAGATGCTACGGTGTTTTTGACGCGAAGGCGTCATCCGCTCTGACTGGCGCCGTCGCTTCCGACCAGCCGGAGGCAATGGTCCGCGTGGCGGATACCTGGCGCCACAGTAAATCCGCGCCATTAGCGCTGCTGCGGGCGGCTGAATCTCGCTACCGACAGGCATTGCACCTGAAAGGGTCGGCCTGCCGGAAGTTGCTTGTCCCATCCGGACGAGACCTCATTCGAATCATGCACGATTATTCCGACAGCGGACTTTCCGCTTCGGCGCACCTTGGTCTGGCGATGGTGTACCAGCGGATGAACCCTCGCGTGATGTGGCTTGGGCTTCGCGGGCTGGAAGAGGTTCAGCCTGAAGCGAGTGTTTCCTTTGCGGGCGTTTCCGGCTCTGCGGGTGAGGTTTTGAAGCGATTGACCTCCGGGCTTGGTGGTCGATCCCAGCCGGTACCGCTGGCGCTGCCCGGGCCGATTGAACCGCCTCTGGAGCAGGTATTCAGAGGTCCGGAATCCGAATCGACGTTGATTCTTCGCCAGACCGACGGTACACCGGTACGCAGCGGCGGTAGTTTATTCCTGCTGGTCGGCGGGCGGATTGTCAAATTCGACCCGGCTGCCGGAACGTTCAAAGAGGCGATTCAGTGGGAAACGATACCGCTGATAGATACGAAACGCGCATTTCGCTCAAGCACGCCTTACATGCTCCGCGCCGGTCTGACCGGCGATTCGGCCGTTTTCGTGATTGGTTGCTATCGTGGCGGGATTGCCGGGGTGGACGTAAAGACAGGAAGGGTCCTCTGGCGCCGAAGCGCGAACGACAGGATGGTGGTCAGGCTTCAATTCATGGTCATAGCCGAAGACCGGTTCGCAGCCCTGACGCATGACGGGGATATTTTTGTATTAGACATGCACACAGGAAAAGAAGTCTGGAAGCACAAACTATCCTCGCAACAGAGGCCTTGGCGTGCCCCGCCGCAAATTGCAGGCGGGACTCTGCTGACCTGTTACGGGCGAACCAACTGGCAGGTGAGCGTTTTCGACATGACAGGCGGGAAGTTGATCGGGAATATCCCTCTGAATCAGCGGTTTGGACAGGCGGAACTGACGCCCGACGGACTGGTGGTCGTCTGTGACGGAAAATCGCTCAGGCTCATTGAGCCGATCATGGGAATCGACCAGCCCGTCTGGTCGGTCGGACTGGCCGAAAATCTCAAACCGGCGATACTGGGCGTTACCGGAACACACGTGCTCCTTTCGCCCAGTTCCAGCAGCGGCGCCGTCGAACTGCGAAGCCTGGCCGAGATGGGGCGAATCGTGCGGACCTTCCAGACAAGACCGGTAGGCGGGAAGACCGCCATACCGATCCATGCCGTAGTGGCCGGCAGCAGGCTCTACGTCACAGCCGGTTCGACGGTCCCGGGCAGGGGAACTGCGGCGAGGGGCAAGGGGGTTTGCTACTGCAGAGGCCCCAGCATGCACGCTTTCGACCTGACTTCGTCCGAGGTGCTGTGGTCGGCTGACCTGGCAATAAATAATGCAGGATCAAGATACTCATACCTTATGCCTGTTCAGGTCGGGCGAAAACATCTTTGCACGCTTGTCAAGGGACAAAACTACAACAGTTCTCCCGTCGTGACGATAATCGACGCCGGTACTGGCAAAGTCGTTCAGAAACTGACGCTGCCCAACACGTCGGCGATTAACCGCCTCTATCGCCACTCCCGGCACATGCTGCTGTCGTCTCCGGTGATAACGGCCGGTCGGCTCGTGGCCGAAACGCACAAGGGGTTAGAGGTTTACGGGAAGTAAAAACAATAGTAAAAGAGGTTGCTATGCGACGAATAAACAGGAACATTCTGATACTGGCGGTAATTCCGGCATTGGTGATAGCGCCGTGGGGCGGCGGGGGTTTTTCGGGCTTGCACCCGCAGCAGGTCCGCGCAGCCGCTCCAAGCCGGGCATTACCGAAAATGATGACGCCCGAAACAGTCAAGGCCATCGACAAGGGTCTGGAGTACCTCAAGAGAACCCAGCGCGCCGACGGTAGTTGGTACAGCGGGTACGGTTCGTACAACTATCCGGCGGTAATGACGTCGCTGAGCGGGCTGGCGTTTATGTCGTCAGGCTCCACGCCGGAGACAGGCCCATACTACAAACAGGTCAAAAAGGCGATGCTTTACGTCCTTCGCCTCGCCGAATCCCGTAGCGACGGTCTGATCGTCGGTCCTACCGGCGAGAGCAGGAGCATGTACGGGCACGGGTTTTCCATGCTTTTCCTGGCCCAGTGTTACGGGATGGACCTGAACAAGGAAATAAGCGAGCGGCTTCGCAAGGTTTTGGACAAGGCGGTGGTGCTGACGGCCAAATCGCAGTCAAGCAAAGGCGGGTGGATCTACACGCCCACCCAGAACTCCGACGAAGGTTCGGTAACGGTTACGCAACTCCAGGCGCTCCGCGCCTGCCGAAACGTCGGAATCAAGGTACCGGCCAGCACAATCGAACGCGCAGTAAAGTACCTGAAACTCTGCCAGATGGGCGATGGGGGGATCTGTTATTCCGCCCGAAGCCGGGGTTCTTCTCGCCCGGCGATCTCGGCGGCAGCGGTCGCCTGCTTCTACGCCGCCGGCGTCTATGACCGGCGATCCGGCGGACTCGGAAAAGAAGCACAAATGGTCGAAAAACTGGTCGCATACTGCAAGCGGCACCTTAACGTCAACCGCTCCGGCGGGCATTATTTTTACACGCATTTTTACATGGCCCAGGCAATGTATCAACGCGGCGGACCTGATTGGCAAAACTACTACCCACAGATTCGAGACCGGCTTATGAGGCTTCAGAATGTCGATGGCTCGTGGATGGGAGACAGCGTCGGGACAACATACGGAACGGCTCTCGCTACGGTTATCCTCCAACTACCGTACGGATACCTGCCTATTTGTCAAAAATAGAAAAGAGCAGTCAGCAGTCAGCGGTCAGCAAAAGATAAAAAAACGCTGATTGCTGAACGCTGAACGCTGAACGCTAAACGCTAAACGCTAATTTAAGGAGCAAGATGTGTCAGAGCAGAATCAGATGAATCAGGACGACCTGGCTGCGGTCCAGAAACTTACCGATGCCTACAAGGTTCTCCGCAAAGAGATGTCCAGGGCCATTGTCGGTCAGGAACAGGTTCTGGAAGAGTTGATGATGTGTATTTTCGCCCGAGGCCACGCCATACTCGAAGGCGTGCCGGGACTGGCGAAGACCTTGATGGTCTCCTCGCTGGCAAAGTGCCTGAAACTGGATTTCACCCGTATCCAGTTCACGCCCGACCTTATGCCGTCGGACATCACCGGCACCGAGGTCATCCAGGAAGACCGCGCTACGGGCACGCGCGATTTCAAGTTCCTCGAAGGTCCGATATTCTCAAATATCGTTCTGGCCGACGAGATCAACCGCACGCCGCCGAAAACCCAGGCCGCACTGCTGGAGGCTATGCAGGAGCGACAGGCGTCCGTCGGCGGAAAGCGTATGCTTATGAAGGACCCGTTCTTCGTACTGGCTACGCAGAACCCCATCGAGCAGGAAGGAACCTACCCTCTGCCCGAGGCCCAGCAGGACCGGTTCATGTTCAAGATTTTCGTCGATTATCCTGCCTGGGAAGAGGAGTTCGATATCGTTCGCCTGACGACGGCGATTGAAGATGTCGAACTGACTCCCGTTCTCGACGGCTCGGAGATTCTTGAGATTCAGCACACCATCCGCCGTGTGCCTGTGGCCGACCACGTGATTCAATACGCGATGCGGCTGGTCCGGGCGACGCGCGTCCACGAAAGCGGCGTGCCGGGATTCATCACCGATTACGTCTCCTGGGGCGCAGGTCCGAGGGCCTGTCAATATCTGATCTTCGGCGGTAAGGTCCGAGCCGTGCTGCACGGGCGGTTCCACGTCTCCACCGAGGACATCCAGGCCGTCGCCAAGCCGGTCCTCCGGCATCGAATTATCACCAACTTCAACGCCGATGCCGAAGGTTTCACCACAGATAAGATCGTCGATATGCTGATCGACACGATCCCGGCCAAGGAAGGCGCTATCGCCGGAAGCCCCGATACCGCCGCTGTACTGAAAAAGTAGTAGCCGGTATCCGGTAGTCAGTAGTCCGTTTAGCCGTCGTCGGTACGACGACGATTCACCGGAAATAAATAAAGGTCGGTTATGGCAAAGACTGAACTACAGAAATATCTCGATCCGAAGGTGTTGAACAAGATTCGTCGGTTGGATTTGCAGGCTCGCCTGGTGGTGGAAGGTTTCATCTCCGGGATGCACAAGAGTCCGTTCAAGGGCTTCAGCGTGGAGTTTGCCGAACACCGCGAGTACGTCCCCGGCGACGATCTCAAGCACCTCGACTGGAAGGTCCTCGGCAAGACGGACCGGCTTTACATTAAGCAGTACGAGGAAGAGACCAACCTGCGTGCGACGTTTCTGGTGGATGTCAGCGAGTCGATGCGTTACGGCGAGAACGGTCGGCGCGACCGGATGAGCAAATATCACTACTCCGCGTGTGTGGCTGCCTCGCTGGCGCAATTGCTGCTGGGTCAGCAGGATGCCGTCGCCCTGGCGACCTTCGACGAGGACCTGCGGTCGTATATGCCTCACTCGTCCAATCCGAACCAGATTAAGGGCTTTGTTCACGCGCTGGACGTCGCCGAACTGAAGGCCAAGACGGGCATCGAGCATATTTGCCACAACCTGGCCGAGAAGATCGCCCGGCGTGGGATGATCTGCCTGGTCAGCGATTTGTTTGTCGATATCGACGGTCTGCTTCGGGGTTTGCAGCACTTCCGCCACCGAAGCCACGAGGTAATGGTGCTGCACGTGATGGATGAGGACGAACTGGATTTCCCGTTCCAGGGCAACACGATGTTCCGCGGTCTTGAGAACACAGGTCGGCTTACCGTCGAGCCGAGGGTGTTGAGAGACGGATACCTGGAGGCGATGCGTAATTTCTGCGCTGACGTCAAGCGTCGCTGCATCGCCGCCCAGATCGATTACAAATTGATTTCGACGGCCGACCATTTAGACGCGGCGCTGCTGGCTTTCCTGGCTGCAAGAGCGGCTGCCGGGAGAAAAACCGGAGCGAAAAGATGAGTATGGCATTCGGCATTAGGCATTTGGCATTGGTCGCCGAGGGTCGTCGTGCGTCTTGTCTTCATAATTCCAGCCTTTTATTGAATCGTGGAATTAAACAGGAAAAAACCTTCAGAAACCCAGTGCCACCAATGCCAAATGCCCAATGCCGAATGCCATTGGGTTTCCCTGACAGATTGGTTACGAGGTAATATATGCCATTTATACATCCAATGTTATTCGCCGGTGGAGCAGCGGCGGCGTCAGTGCCCATTATTATCCACCTGTTGAATCGCAGGCGGTTCAAGGTTCTTGACTGGGCGGCGATGAAGTTTCTGCTGGATTCGGTCCGCAAGAACCGCCGGCGAGTCCGCATTGAGGAACTGATTCTGCTGGCACTGCGTTGTCTGGCGATTTTTCTTCTGGCCGTTGCGGTCGGAAGGTTTATGGGTTGTGCGCCGGCGCAGGTTATCCCCGTCGGCACGCCGGCGCAAATGACGCATGTATTCATCCTCGACGACAGCGTCTCGATGGGTCAGAAGGTAGCCGACACCACCGCATTCGCCAAGGCCGCCAGCGACCTGGCCGACATGCTCGACGAGGTCCCGTCCACCGACAAGGTGGCGGTGCTGCTCACCAGTCGCCCCGAACGGTCCGAAGCCGTTTTCAACCTGAATTTTCTGACCGAGCCGGAGGTTCTTGCCGGTAAAATCAAGTCGCTCAAACCATCCGATACGATCACGCAACTGCATCGCGCCTGCCAAACCGCCGTGGAGATACTCAAAGGGACGCAGACGGAAAAGCGCCTGTACGTGCTCAGCGATTTCCGCCGGAACGATTATTCGCCCGGCGGAATGATCGAGGACACCCGCCGCCAGTTCAACGCCCTGGCCGATGCGAAAGTCGAATTAGTGCTGATGAATTACGGTGCTGCCGCGGCGGGGAATCTGACGGTCGTCGATATCAAGATGCTGGACAAGTTGGCCGTCGCGTCGGTACCGATCAAGGTGCAGTTGCGAGTGCGCAACAACGGTCCGGAACGGGCGGAAAACGTCGCGGCCCGCTTCACCGTCCGCTCGCCGGACGGGCTGGAAGTAACCCTTCCGGTGCGGACGATTCGCTCCATTGATCCGGGTCAGACCGAGTCGGTCCAGATCGCCTACAATTTTTCCGATGCAGGTCCGGCCGTTATCGAGGCGCACCTGCCGGCAGACGGTCTCGCCGGTGACAACACGGCTTACCTGGCGCTGGACGTCCGCGAGGCAAGGAGAATCCTTATCGTTGACGGCGAACCGGACATCAGCGCCCCGATCAACTCCGAGTCATTCTCCCTGGTCTTTGCGATGGACCCCACCGGCGACGGGCGCTACGGCAACAAGTCCGATGTAGTTTCCGCCGAACACCTCGCCGAGGTGAACTTCGATACATACGACGTGGTGATCCTGGCTAATGTCGGCGAGTTTCCGATGACGGCAGGTGTCGCCGGCGCCGCCGGCTACGAGCAGTTGGATGCGCTGGCGAAGTACGTTCGCGGCGGAGGCGGGCTGGCGATATTTACCGGCGACCGTGTCAATCGGGCCTTTTACAACGGCCCGTTCTATGACCGCGGAAAAGGGCTTTGCCCCATGCGAATCGCCGCCTCTTTCGGCGACGCCCGCAAAAAAGACAAATTCGTCCGCCTTCTGCCGAAAAGCATTTCAAACGAATCGGTAATGCGGACATTTCAGGGCAGGCGGAGCCAGTTCACGCAGTTGGTGCGGTTCTATGTTTATACGCCCATGGAGCCGTCCGGTCTTCCGGCAGCATCGGCCGATTTGGGCCCGGTGCGCGTACTGGCGAGGTTCGACAACACCGATACCTCAGGCCGGCACAGCCCGGCGATTGTGGCGCGGTCTTATGGTAGAGGCGAGGTTATGATGCTGTGCTCCTCTGCCGACAGGGAGTGGACCGATTGGCCTAAGGACCTGACCTACCTACCGTTTATCAACGACATGATCGAGCACCTCTCACGCCGGGGCGGACGGGAATTTACCGCCCTGGTAGGTCGGCGTATCGGGTACACCGTTACTGCTGAAATGATGGCGGCGAAGGCGACGATGAAAACGCCGGCCTTCCCGGCGGAGGACGTGATTGCCCTGGAGGGTCAAAGGCTTGAGACCAGGCGGGTCATAACCTACCAGAACACTCGCCACATGGGGATATATCAACTGAAATTGTCCCTGGCGGACGAGGATCGGACCGTACTGTTTGCCAGGAACACGGACCCGCTCGAAGGCGGATTGGAACGGATATCCGAGAAGGAACTTCGCGGGCAGTTACCTTTGGAATTCGAGTACCACGACAGGCTTACACCTGCCGGGGCGGGGGCAGCCACCGCAGCGGATAAGCAGGAATACTGGAAGGCGATGCTGGCGGTCATGCTGTTTGTGCTGGCGGCGGAGGTCTTCCTCGGGCAACGATTCGGACACTATAGAAGATAAGACCGGATTACCGAATTACCGGATTACCGTGAAAAGACAAAAAACGGACTGACTACTGATTATCGGGAGCATTATGAAACGTTTTCTTGAATGGATGTTGCGACTGAAGCCGGGCGAACTTGCCGGCGCCGACAGTTGGTCGCCGCGTTT
>DAOVLS010000210.1 GCA_030631125.1 Planctomycetales bacterium | reverse complement strand
CCATATTCAAGGCGATAGCGAATCTCCAGAAAATGATGAAGAAAAGGGGTCAGGAGCCTTTTTAGGCATTGGAAGAAAGGATGTGAAAATGAATTCAATCTCTAAAAAGGCTCCTGACCCCTTTTCTTCAGACCTGACCGAGGCCCTGGCTGCCGATGATGTCGTTGCGGCATTGGATGAACTGTCGCGTCGTTACGCCGGCGACGCCCAGGCCGGCGAACGCATCCGCTCGGCCCGGCGGGTTGTGGACGACCTGGTGAGTATGGGCGAATGGCTGGCCAAGGAGCCGACCCCGGCAATGCCGAAACTGGACCTTCCCGCCCGGCGGATTCGTCCATGGTGGATTGCCGTTCCCGCCGCTGCCGCAGCAGCAGCGGTGATAATTGCGGTCTTACTGCAAGGCCCGACAACAACCAAAGCCCCCCGCCCGACCGTCATAACGCCCCCGCCGCAACAGCCGACTCTCGCCTGGCGGGTACCGAGCGTCGCGCCCGTCCCGCTTCCCGATGGAGCCTTCACCGTCCCGAAAGTCTCGATCCCGTCAATATCAATGTCGTTGCCGGAAATCGGATGGAGCGTACCGTCCATAACCGGCGACTATTCAGAAAGGAGTACAAACAATGAAACGTAAGAGAATCATTCTGATGCTGGGAGCACTGGTTCTGGCGGCTACGATGATCGGCTATGCCGTCGCACAGGAGCGGCATGCTCCCCCACCACCTGCCGGTACTGACCCGGCCGGCGAGGTCCACAAGCGTCTGCGGCAGAAACTACCGAAACTCGAATTCACCGGCATCGCGTTCAAAGACGTCGTCCAGTTTCTCCGCGAGGTGAGTAACACCAACATCTCTGTCAAGCGGAAGGTACTGAAGGCTGCGGGCGTCAAAATGGACACGCCGATTACCATCGAACTGCGCGACGTAACTTTCGGAAAGGCCATCAGGGTTATTCTCGATGACGCCGGCGGCGCCACTCCTCTGGACTTCGTGGTCGATGATAATGTGATCACCATATCAACGAGGGAAGACATTATTAAAGGAAAGGCAATGGCCGCCGAGGTGGCGTTTCCCCGTAAACAGGCAGAGCACATGGACGTTATGATCGGACTTGTCCATCGGATGAAGCAGGTTTGCTTCGATCCGGAGGCCGTCGGCGTAATGGCCGTCGGGGCGCTGAAGGACGACGTCCGCAGAAAGGATGAAGCCATTGTCAAGGACCTGGAGGAACAGTTGGCCAAGGTCAAGACCCAAGGCCTGCGGAACGCATTCCGTCTGAGCCTCAAAGACATCTACAAACGTCAGGGCGAAAACGAAAAGGTCATCGAACATATCAAGGCCCTCATCGCAGAAAACGACGAGGCGCTGCAACCAAAACCGAACAAATAGACTGATCGCCGGAGCGAATCAGGCATTCAGCCCGCGGAAAGCCTTCCGTGGGCTGTTTTTTTTGCGTTCGACCTCATGTCTTTGTGGAAGATTGGTCCGAATGCCGATAGAATAGCATCGATATGAGATTAGACCTTTCACAACATCTTCGGCTTGAGCAGCAGATGAAACTCTCGCCCCGTCTTATCCAGGCGATGGAGATTCTTCAGTTGCCGATGCTGGCGCTACAGGAGCGGATCAACGAAGAGTTGTCTTCCAATCCCTGCCTGGAAGTGCAGGAAACGCCCGACGACACCGACACTTCCAACCGGCAACAGGACACAAGTCCGGACCGGGGCGAAGAAACACTGGTAGTCGATGCAGACGGCGACAACAAGACGGACTTTGCGAGGCTGACGGATTTCAGCGAGGCGTATGCCGAGGACCTGGGGTGGGCGGACCGGCCGTATCGTAAATCCGGCGATTCCGGCGAAGGCGACGCCAAGTCAATGGCCCTGGCGAACACGCCTGCGCCGGAGCAAAACCTTACCGAATACCTCCTCCGCCAGTGGGCGTTCGTGGAGACGCCGGAAGAGGTCAAAGCCGCCGGGCGGGTAATCATCTCCAACGTGGACGACGACGGCTACCTCCGCGCGCCGCTGGAAGAACTGGCTGAACAGAACGACACGCCCGTCATGGACACTCAAACGCTCCAGGCCGCCCTTGCGATGGTTCAGAAACTGGACCCGCCGGGGGTCGCCGCCCACGATTTGCGCGAATGTCTCCTGATCCAGTTGGGCATAGAGACCGAGGCGGGGCATGACGTCGAATTGCCCCGGCTTCTGGTCGCCGAATTTCTGCGCGAAATCGAACTCAACCACATTCCGCAGATTGCCAAACGCACCGACCATTCCGTGCAGGAGATTAAAGAAGCGATTGCGACGCTGGGCAAACTTGACCCGCGCCCGGGGCGGATAATCGGTCAGCGGGCTGTACCGTATATAATCCCCGACGCGATTGTCGATCTGGATGATAACAATAACCTGGTTGTTACGATGCGCGACGGGAGCACGCCGGCGTTAAGAGTATCGGAAACCTACCGCGACATGGTCAAATCGCGACAGGCCGACGCGGGTGCCAAAAAATTCATCCGCAATAACCTCCGTTCAGCCCAGTGGCTTATCAGTGCTATCGTGCAGCGCAGGCAAACGGTTCGGCGTGTTATAGAGGAGGTTTTCGCCGCCCAGAAGGAGTTCCTGGAGCGAGGTCCCGAAGCGCTCAAACCATTGCCCATGACGGAAGTGGCTTCGAAGGTCGGCGTACACGTCGCCACCGTCAGCCGGGCCGTCGCGGGAAAATATATCCAGTCGCCGCGAGGAATCTTCCCGCTTCGAATGTTCTTCTCGGGCGGTAAGACCACCGACGACGGACAGGACGTCGCATGGGACGCCATCAAGGTGAAATTGCAGCACGTCATCGACCACGAAGACAAGTCCAGCCCCCTCAACGACGACCAGATCGCAAAGGCGCTGCGCGAAAACGGCATCAAAATTGCAAGAAGAACCGTGGCGAAGTACAGGGGACTCCTGAACATCCCCCCCGCCAGACAGCGGAAAGAATTTTGATTGGTAGTCAGTAGCCGGTAGCCGGTAGTCAGTAAAAAAACTGGAAGATATCTTATGCTTCATCTTTTGTTTTTCCCGGCTACCGACTACTGACTACTGGATACTATCCGTCCATGAGTGACCGCATTTTATCCATTTTGGGAGGTTTTCGGCGTCGCCTGGTGATTGTTCGCGCCGTCGAGGCGGCGGCCGTCGGAGGCACGGCCGGGGCCTTGTCGGCAGCGGCGCTGATGGGCGGATGGACGCTGGCGGGGAGATTCACCCCTGCCGCCGCCCTGCTTTGCGCACTACCGCCGGCGGCCGGTATGGCTCTGATGATAAGCAGGCGATTGCGATACGCCTTACATTCCGAACGGTTGATTCAATGGTTTGTAATAATCCTTCTGACCGCTTGCGGTTTGGCCGGACTGATGTGCGTATTGACGGGGATATACGTCAATCTCCCGAAGAACTGGTTATTTTTGATTTTTCCTGCGGGGGTGATTCTTGCGTTTATGGTTGTGCTGATTCGTGGGGCGGCGCTGGTGCAGGTCGCTGTTCTGGTTGACCGGCGAGCCGATCTGCGTGAGCGGCTCAGCACCGCACTGGAATTAATCGAGTCCGGCGAACCTGAGGCCGACCTTCCCTTCGCCCATGCGGTGCGCGAGCAGGCAATCGCCGCCGCCGACGGACCACGCATGGGACAGGTGGGCTTCTGGAACGCTGCGCGAGCGACGGGCGGGGCATTGGGACTGGCAGTGGTTGCGGCGGTGCTGATGCTCGCCGCCGAACCGCTCGAATCGCCCTCGGCCGCCCGGCAGCGACGCTGGCGCAGCGTCTCCAGCCAGGCGGGCGAAAACATACTCAAACAACTTGAGGCAATAAGAGCGCCGGAGGCGAATGCTTCAGCCGTTACCGAGCAGATTCACCGGCTTGAGAAATTGGCCGAAACTTTGCACGCCGCCAAACCGACCGATGCGAAGCAATGGACCGGCAAGGTCGTTGAACTGGAGGAAATAACCGAGGCTCTGCGTCAGGCCGTCCGTAGCGGAAAGGTTGATGCGAAAACCGCCGAGCAGATCGGACGCTTGATTAACTCGCTTGAGCGAGTCGCAGCCGGTATTTCCGAAGGGATGAGCGGCAACGAATACGCTCGCACCGGCGATGACGGCGGTAGGCTGGGCCGAGCGGAGCGAGTCCCACCTTTATTTATCCCGAAAGGTGGGACTACGCTGCGCTCCGTCCCAGCCTACGCGCCTTTGACGGTGTACAATCCGTCCCATATCCCGCCGACCGCGACTGCCGCAACGGGTACAGCACCGGCCGAGATAAATGTCCAGATCCCCTACGACCGCGCCTGGGCCGACGCCCGCCGCCGGGCCGCTGAAGCAATGGATAAGGGAACCGTTCCGGCAGAGTACCGTCAACTCGTCCGCGATTTCTTCGATACGGACAAGTAAGCCCCTGGCACTGCCGGGGGATATTTTTTCCACAAGACATCATCCCCCCGCAGTGCGAGGGGCTTGTTCGACATTATCCCCCCGCAGTGCGGGGGGGCTTTAATTCCGCTTTGCGTTTTTCGATAATCGCTTTTTTCTCCGCGGGCATATCTTCCTCGGCCAGGAGGGTATCACAGCCTTCGGCGAAGAAATCGCGGGCAAAATCGGTCGTATAGACACGGTTCTCGTCGCTGCGGTCTTTCACTGTTTGCATAAACTTTTCGAACTCGCCGAAGTAAGACCCGTAGATATGGAAGGAATCGGCGATGTGCATATATTCGCCCGGCTCGACGCCGATTTGCCCTGCCAATTCCCGCTGCAATTCCGTGAAGGCGTACATATTCATAAAGGCGGCTTTGAATGCGTCGTTGGAGCGGATGTGGATGTTCATGTGGAGTTTGCCGGCGGCGATGCGGAACCAAAGCCTCTGGAGGCAGGCTGGGTCGGAGATGTTCGTGTCGTTCCATACCTGCCAGGTAACCGCCTGCGCCCGGCGGGTGTAGGGAACCTGCTTGAGTTTTTCGACGACGGCGGAAATCTGGTCGAAAACGCCCACCGACGGGACGGCATACTCACGCAGCCGCTCGTGGTAGGTGTATTCCCACTTTCCGGCGGCGGGGTCTATCCAGTGGTCGTGTACGCCGTAGAGCATTTCACAGCGGTATTTTTCCAGGTCCTCCAGCCCGCCGGGGAAGGCGCGGTGGATTCTCGGTTCGGCGAACGGGTCGGTAACGT
>DAOVLS010000242.1 GCA_030631125.1 Planctomycetales bacterium | reverse complement strand
GGACGTACATCGGCGCGATGCCCGGACGCATCATCCAGGAATTGCGCAAAGCCGGTTCGGCCAATCCCGTCTTCATGCTGGATGAACTCGACAAGGTCGGGATGGATTTCCGAGGCGACCCGACGTCGGCGCTGCTGGAGGTACTGGACCCGGCGCAGAATTTCAGTTTCCAGGACCATTACCTTAACGTCCCGTTTGACCTGTCGAAGGTGATGTTCATAGCCACAGCCAACATTATGTCCCCTGTCCCGCCGGCGCTGCGTGACCGCATGGAGGTGATAGAAATCTCCGGCTATACGATTAATGAGAAGTTGCTTATCGCCCGGAATTATCTCCTTCCGAGACAATTGAAAGAGAACGGTTTGGTTGGCAGGGGTGTGAAATTCAGCGCCGCTGCGCTAAGGCGCATCATTATGCAATATACGCGCGAATCGGGTGTGCGTGAACTGGAGCGCCAGATCGGAGCGGTCTGCCGGGGCCTGGCCGTTCGCGCCGCCAAGGGCGGGATACGAAAAAAGACCATCGGCGAAAAAGATGTTGCAAAGTTCCTCGGCGTGGCGCTTTACGAAAGCGAAATTGCCCAGAGGACGTCGGTGCCCGGGGTGGCTACAGGCCTGGCGTTCACCCCGTACGGGGGCGAGATTATTTTCATCGAGGCTACTGCGTATCCCGGCAAGGGTCAGTTGCTTCTGACGGGTCAGATCGGCGACGTGATGAAGGAATCCGCCCAGGCGGCTTTGAGTTTAATCAAGAGCCGGTCGGCGAAATTCGGTATAGACGCGTCGATTTTTCCGAAGATTGACGTTCACGTCCACGTACCGGCAGGGGCTGTTCCCAAGGACGGTCCGAGCGCCGGAGTGTCAATCGCCACTGCGATAAGTTCGCTCCTGCTGAACCGTCCGGTACGGTCCGACGTGGCGATGACAGGCGAGATTACGCTTCGAGGGCTTGTCCTTCCGGTGGGGGGGATCAAAGAAAAAGTCCTTGCCGCCGCACGCGCCGGTATAAAAACGGTTATAATTCCACGCCGAAACCGAAGGCATACAACCGATGTTCCCGCCGAGGTCCGCAGGCGGATTAAGTTCGTTTCGGCCGATACTATTGACGAGGTATTGGCGGTCGCACTGACGGATAACGTTAAGAAACCGGAGCGGAAAAGACGAAAGGTCGGAAATAGAAAAAAGCAGGTATTGCATTGAGAAGGAACTGTCAGGTAGAATACGCTTGTAACGGGAAATTATATTTTTTAGGAAGAACGAACCCGGCTGCGCTTCGAAAGTGGTTTTGGTTCGTAATGGGAAATTGGCATTATTTCAAGGAGAACGAACATGTCAAAGTCAATGGGATTTCGCAATTTGGGCAAGTTGGACCTTGGCGCCAAAGGAACGGAGTATGCCGTAGCCGGTGCGTTAGTGGTCGTCATTGTTGCGGCGTTGGTCTTCGTTGGGACTCAGATATGGAGTTGCGACGGCGGTACGGACGGAGGGGGGGGCGAGAATCGCGTCAAGTGCGTCGAATGCAAAGAGGAATGGGTGATCCAGATAGAGGACGCGAGGGCTTTCAACAGGGAAATGGAAATGGGCGGCGCGCCCGTCGGCGCGGACTGCGAAAAGTGCGGTAAGACAGGGTGTGTCTTCCTGATGAAAAGGTGTCCCGAGTGCAAGAAATATTATCTCTCCAGGCAAATCACGGACCCGGACGCCTTTGCCAAGGGCGGCCGCAAGGAAATCTGCCCCCATTGCGGCACGGACCTGCACCAATGGTTTAAAGAACACCCCAGAAGACGGTGATCGCCGTGTCCGTTTCGCGCATCCGTCGATTTGCTTAAAAGCCCGCTGCGCGTCGAACCGTGGCCTGGGAATGGCGGGGTTGTAGATTGTGGGCGCTTCAGAACCGATGGGATTTCGATATTCGGATCTCACAGTTTCCTGTCGTTCTTTGCAGGTGAGGTTGCGCTGTAGAAATAATCACGACCATGGATCGTCGCACGAGAATTTGTCTCCTTATCATCGTCCTGGGCTTGACGAATTTCCTTGCCTATGCCGTAGTGTATATGTCTATCGACGGCGACGCAATGAACGGTTATGTCCGATCCGCTGTCGTTGACGGACGGGAAGTTCCTCACTACTACCTCGTCAAGCACGGTACGCCGGCCGAGGTCTCCCGCGGTACGTGGATATACTCTGCCGTTCACAGTATCAGCATATGGATTACCGTCGGGGCGGTCCTTTTGAGTATGCTGACCCTGGCCAAGGACAGGATTATCTCGTCAATGCACAGCAGCATCGTTCGAGGCAGGACGTTCATTACTATCCTTGCGACGGTCGTAACGCTGATTTCCCTGGCAGTTACGATGTGGTTCCTTCTTTACATGATCCGCCACCTGGTCAACCCGGCTCCGTTATGACTTCCGCCGCCGAGGAAATTCTCGCTCCAGGCGGTCCGATAGCATCGGTCCTGGACAATTACGAACGCCGCCCGGAGCAGTTGGTGATGGCCGGCGCGGTCGAATCCGCCTTCGCCGACAGCGAGCATCTTTTGGTCGAAGCGGGTACCGGTGTCGGGAAAAGTTTCGCATATCTCGTCCCATCCATCATTGCCGTCCAAAACGAGCAGCGAGTAGTCGTTTCAACATACACCATCTCGCTCCAGGAACAACTCATCGGTAAGGACCTTCCGTTCCTCCGCGAACACCTGTCA
Organism: Planctomycetales bacterium; assembly: GCA_030631125.1. The sequence goes on along the minus strand of DAOVLS010000242.1, from coordinate 2,068 downwards.
ATCCCTTTCAAGGCCGTTCTCGGCAAGGGGCGGAATAACTATCTCTGTCTCCGCCGGCTTGACATGGCCCGGCGACGTGCGGGAAAGATATTCTCCTCCCAGCGAGACATCGCCCAGTTATCCCGCCTGGATGAATGGGCGTCTTCAGTCGCCGGCGGTTCGAGGCAGGACATTACCTTTACCGTATCGGATTTCATCTGGTCTCGCGTTCGCGCCGAGGCGGGTTCTTGCCCGGGACGCAAATGCCCGTTCTTCGAGCGGTGCTGCTTTCACGCTGCCCGCAGGGAGATGCGAAAGGCCGACATTCTGATTGTCAACCACGCGATGCTGTTTTCCGATCTCGCCCTTCGACGGAACCGGAATGAGGGAAATTCACAGGTCGAACTGTTCGGCGAATACGACCTGCTCGTCCTCGACGAGGCCCATACGCTCGAAGCCGTCGCATCGGACCATTTCGGCCGGTCGGTAACGAGCGGGTCGGTGCATTCGGTGCTGCGAGAATTGTTTAACGACCGCACCGGGCGCGGGCTGCTGGCGATGATCGACGCCGACGCCGCCGTCGCCGACGTTACCGCCGCAGGCCGGGCCGCCGACGCCTTCTTCGACGCACTGGTCAATGCAGGAATCGACGCGGTCGCGCCCAACGGTCGAATCGCCGAACCGAACGCCCTGGGCAATACGCTCTCGCCGGCGCTGCTGACATTGGCAGGACGACTCGCGGACATCAGAAAAGCTCTCAAGGATTCGGCGGCCAGGCTGGAACTACAGGGCTATCAACGCCGACTTTACGACCTGGCCGAGACGATTGACGCCCTTATCTCGCAGAATTATCCCGATTCAGCCTATTGGCGGACCGTCGCGAGTCAGAGACGATACATCGCTCTTTCCTGCGCTCCGATAAACGTCGCGCCGATCCTCAAATCCGCATTGTTCGAGACGGTCAATTCCGTGGTGTTGACCTCGGCGACGCTGACGACGGGACGGAGCGGTGTGGCGGGGTTTGACTACATCCGAAGTCGGCTTGGTGCTGAAGATGTGCGCGAATTGCGGCTTGACAGTCCGTTCGATTTCCGTCGGCAGGCAAGGCTGTATATTGAAACCGGGCTTGGGAACCCGAACAGGCTCGAAGAGTTTTTATCGCCGGCCTGTCGGACCATTGAGCATTACGTCGCTATGAGTGGTGGGCGGTGCTTCGTGCTGTTCACTTCTTATCGGATGCTCCAGGCCGCTGCCGAGGCTCTGGACGAATTCGCCGGGCGAGAGGGATACACGCTGCTTATCCAGGGCGGGCCGTTGCCCAGGTCGGTTATGCTGAAGGAGTTTCGCAGCGGGCATAAATGTATCCTTCTTGGGACGTCGAGTTTCTGGCAGGGCGTCGATGTCGCCGGCGAGGCGCTCTCGAACGTCATTATCACGAAACTACCTTTCGCCGTGCCGGATTCGCCGCTCATCGCCGCGAGGATCGACGCCATCCGCGCTGGCGGGGGCAGCCCGTTCGCCGATTACCAGTTGCCCGAAGCGGTCATCCGGTTCAAGCAGGGTTTTGGTCGGCTTATCCGCTCGGGCAGCGATACAGGTTTTGTCGTTTGCCTGGACCACCGCATTGTTACCAAGTCCTATGGCCGGCAGTTCATCTCTGCCCTTCCCGACGTCGAAATCATCCGCGACGCTTCACAGTAACGTGGCATTTGGCATCAGGCATTTGGCATTGGTGGCCGAGGGTCGTTGCACGTCCTGTCTTTATAATTCCGATTTTTTATTGAATCGTGGAATTAAACAGAAAAAACTTTCACAAACCCAGTGCGACCAATGCCAAATGCCTGATGCCCAATGCCGTTCCGTAGCGGACGTCTGCCATTATTTCGTTCTCAACCCCGGACCTTTGGGTGAGGTTAAAAAAATGCGGGCGGACCTGAGCAAGGCCCACCCGCATCGAGCAATAACCAAATGGATGATATTCGCTTATTTCCGCCGTCGGAGCAGCATCCCCAGTCCGCCCAGACCGAACAGGGTCAACGTCGCCGGTTCAGGGATCTCCCCGTTGATATCGGGGTACGTTTTATTCTTG
>DAOVLS010000156.1 GCA_030631125.1 Planctomycetales bacterium | reverse complement strand
TCCGGGCGGGATCGGGAAGAGGTATTCGACCTCCATGTCCTGCCGGCTGTGGTTGACGAACTCCTGGTCGATGTGGACCGATGCGACCTGGTCGCGGACTGTTACCTTGACGTGGTGGTACTTCACCGACCAGTGCCCGCGAACGGGCAGGTCGGGACGGACCGGGACGATCATCCCGTCAGCCCAGGCCGACTGGGCGATAACCAGCAAAGCCGCCGTCATCACAATCGCAATTACACGAGTCTTCATAATTCGTCTCCTTACTACTGCCTTTGACTCTATTGCTTTTGACGTACAGCCGCATCAAAAGTTCCATGGAAAAAGGGGGCATTCTACTTTTTTCCCTGTCCCTTTTTTCCCCCGGCAGTTGCAGGACGAGTCGTCGGTTCTTCAATCTTGAATTTCCACTTCTCTTTGCCTGTCCCGGCGTCAACGGCATAGAGGTGCAAATCGTCGCAGCCGAAGTACACGACGCCACCGGCCACCGTCGGGCGGGAGTACACCTTGTCGGGCGCTTTGAAGGACCATTTTTTCCGGGTCTTCTTGATATCCACCGCGTAGAGCGTTCCGGCCTCCGTCACAAAGTAGATAACGCCGCCGGCGACAGCGCCGGCCCGCAAAACCCTGTCTTCCGTCTTGAATTTCCAGGCGATTTTCCCTTTCTTTACGTCCACTCCGTGAACATGCCCGTCGGCGCATCCGAAGTAAAGCATCCCGTCGGATGCGGTGAAGGAAAGGGCGGTCCGCCCCGGCGTTTCCAGGGACCACTTTTGCTTGCCGGTTCCGGCGTCAAGCGCACAGATTTTCCCATTTATTGTCCCGGCGAAGCAGATAACGGACCCAACCACGATCGGCGAAGTCAACACCGAAGAGGATTCTTTTGTATTCCATTTTTCCCTGCCGGTCTTGATGTCCACTGCGATCAGAGGGCCGATTATTTCAGAAAAGAACACGCATCCGTCAGCAACGGCCGGGCGGAATGCAACAATCCCGTCTGTTTCGATCTTCCACTTTACTCGACCAGACGAGGCCTCCAACGCATAGAACGCGCCATTAGAGGAGTTCTTATCCTTGCCGGGTTTCTTTTTTGCCTCGCCGTCATCTGCCGATTCGATTTTGACGTTGCTGCTTCCGAAGAATACCAGCCCCTTGTCCACAACGGCTGCACTGAACACAGCACTCTTGTTGTTCACTTTCCACTTTTGCTTTCTCGTCTTGAGGTCAACGGCGTAAAAAACGCCGTTCAGATCACCGAAGTATGCCACCCCGTCCGCGACGACGGGCGAGGCGAATATCGGGCCGTCCGCCTTGAACTTCCATTTCTCCTTTCCGGTCCCGGCGTTGACCGCATAGAGATATCCGTCCGGGCTGGTAAAATAAACCACGCCGTCTGCCACGACCGGCTGGGAAATGAATTTCAAGTCCTCCGGCATCATGTCTAAGCCGCTCAGGTCCATGTCCCAGTCAAAGCGGCAACCTGAAACCGGAAGCATGCAGAGAACTACCGCGCCGGCTACCATCGATATGCGGTTATTCATTTTGAACACCTTTCCCTTCAGCCACAAGATGCGATGCACTGCACTCAGGTGAGTTTATCTCTCTCGACAGACGAGAACAAGAAAAAGGGGGCATTCTACTTTTTTCTCGCGTCAGTCCATCGTGACCAGGGAGTGAAACAGGAAAAAAGTAGAATGTCCCAATCCTGTTCGGCACTCAGTTTGCTGAGAAATTCATCTTTTGTAACTACTTGTTTTATAATGGGTAACGAACGCTGATTTTCGAGCGACAAATCAGTGGCATCCTATCAGCATCGGCACCGGAGGCCTTTTGTTACCGATATTCCGTGTTGAGAACATTCTGCCAAATGCTTTTCTAAACATCAGTTAGCACAACGAAGTTGCCACGCCATACCGTTGCGCCTTAGCAATCTGAGTGCCGAACAGGATTGAGAATGTCCCCTTTTTCCCCGGGAGAAAATTTCGGAAAAATTCGGAAAAATTCGGAAAGATACGGAAAGGTACGGAAAGGTACGGAAAGATACGGAAAGATACGGAAAAATTGGGAAAAATACGGAAAGATTGGGAAAGGGTGTAAAATCCGTAAATCCCTGGCCGCCAAGCACTTGTGATTTTCGAGGTCATTTTTTCGTCCCGTTTTTCAAAATAGTCCACGAATTTAGTAATTCGTAACTGGTAATTCGTAATTGGTAACCGAGCATCATGTGTTTTTTTGACCAATTACGAATTACTAATTACCAATTACGTTCTTTCCGTTTTTCTGTTTTTCCCACTATGAATTCTCACCGCTGTATCGAGTATATTGAGGCATGCCTGCCTGGCGGTTTCGGGTCGATGTGATCCGGTTAGTTTTGTCATTTTGTGCATTGCCGGTGCGATACCGGAAAAAACGGCGTGCTCCGCCTTTTTGTCGGCGAGGGCCTCAATCGCCTCCAGGCGTGCAGCCAGACGCTTGGAATTCAGCATTTGTCGAAGACGGTACGGCTTGACGCCGAGGGCGAGCGCTATGTCGCAGGGTTCCATATCCTTGTTGTGCAGCAGTTCACAAAGGAAATCCAAATCAGGCATGGTCTTCTCCTTGCATACCAACCAATCTCACGGGCATGCACGGTGCACGCCCTCTATATTAACATTCGCGCTCACGTTTGCGCGCGCAAACGTGTAGCCAACGGAGCACAGCCTCGACGTAAGTCCCTGGCCCCCATAGAAAAATATTTTTTATTTTTTTCCATTTCCCCCCGAAAACGCGCACACGTTTGCGCGCGCAAACGTGAGCGCGGACGGAAATGCCTTGGGTATCGTATCGCCAAAGCCGGCAGATGAGCGAAGCGAATCTGCCGGTAAATCTGTTCAGGCATAAGCAAGGTGAGGTGGGACTTCGTCCCAGCCTACTTCGCGTCGCGCCAGTTTGGGCCGACGCCGAGATCGACCTTAAGGGGGATTTTGAGTTGCATCGCGCCGGTCATCTCTTCGGTGATTATCGCACTGTCGGCATCGGCGGCTTCGGCGGGCGTCTCGAAGAGCAATTCGTCGTGAATCTGGAGCAGCATTCTGGATGGGCGGTTCTCGTCGGCCAGTCGGCGGTGGATGTTAATCATGGCTATCTTGATAAGGTCGGCGGCGGAACCCTGCACGACCGAATTAATCGCCAACCGTTCAGCCAATGCTCGTCGCTGCGGGTTCTTCGAGTCGAACCCCTCGATGCGCCTCCTCCGCCCCGCCAGCGTCTCGACCCACCCGTTGGTCCTGGCCTGGGCGACGCACTCGGCGAGGAACTCCTGAATCCGGCCAAACCGCTCCCTGTAAGAATCAATAAATTCCTTTGCTTCCGCCCTGCCGATATGCAGCGTCTTTGCCAGTCCGAAGGCGGTCTGACCGTAAATAATGCCGAAGTTGACCGTCTTGGCCCGCGCCCGCTGGTCAGGTGTAACAGCACCCACCTGCACGCCGAAAACCTCGGCCGCTACGATGCGGTGGATGTCCCGGTCGGCTTCGAACGCGGCGATCATCGTCTCGTCGCCGCAGAGGTGCGCGAGGATGCGAAGTTCGACCTGGCTGTAATCGGCCGAGATGAGCACGTTGCCCTCTTCTGCCACGAAGGCAGCCCGAATCCGCCGGCCTAGTTCGGTACGAATGGGAATGTTCTGAAGGTTCGGGTCGGATGACGACAGTCGCCCCGTGGCTGTTCCCGTCTGGTTGAATGATGTGTGGACCCGCCCAGTGGCCGGATGGATGCACTCGCCCAGGCCTACCAGGTACGTGCTCAGCAATTTCGCAACCTGGCGGTACTCCAGGACAAGTTGCGGAACTTCGTGCAGACCGGCGAGTTCGGTCAGGACCGATACGTCGGTGCTTGGGCCTGTCTTCTTGCGCTTCAGGATGGGCAGGTGCAACTTATCGAACAGTATCTCTGCCAGTTGTTTCGGCGAGTCCGGATTGAACCGGACGCCCGCAGCCTGGATTATCCTGTCGTGCAGGACGTCGGCCTGTTTGGACAGTTCGATTTTCTGGCGGTTCAACTCGTCAGGGTCCACGCGGACGCCGTTTTGCTCCATCTTCGCCAGCACCGGCATCAGCGCCATTTCGATCTTCCCGAACAGGTCGTCCAGACCTTCGGCAGCCAGTTCGGCGCGGAGTTTATCACTCAGCCGCAGCGCTACGTCGGCATCTTCAGCCGCATAGACCGCCACCTGCTCGACGGGGACCTCGTTCATCTTCCTCTGGTTTTTTCCCTTGCCCGCAACCTCGCTATACGGGATGCACTTGTGATTGAGGATTTCAGCCGCCAGCGAATCGAGTCCGAAAGAACCCCGCCCGGCGTCCAGAACGTAGGCAGCCAGCATCGTATCGAACATAGTCCCTGCCAGTGGCATGTCCGATTTTTCCAGGACGATGATGTCGTACTTGAGGTTCTGACCTATCTTTTCGATTTTCGGGTCGGCGAGGATTCCGGCGAGTTTTTCCCGCACAAGTTCGACCGGCAACGTCTTCGCCCCCAACGGCCCGGCCACGGGAATATACACCGCCCGCCCCGCCTGCCAGGAAAGCGAGATACCGACAAGGTTCGCCCAGGTCGGCCTGACCGAAGTTGTCTCGGTATCCACCGCGAGTCGCGTAACGCCTCGAAGTTCCTCCATCAATTCTTTGAGCGCCTCGGGCGTATCGACACAGCGATAATCGAAATCATTAGCCGTGGTTTGGCCCGTAGGCCGGGACGGAGCGAAGCGCAGTCCCGGCAAACCGGCGGAATCGCCGGGACTCCGCTCCGCTCCGTCCCGGCCTACCAATTGCTCCACCAACCGCCTGAACCCCAGTTCGTCGAATATCGGCTTGACGCCTTCGGTGTCGATACCGTCGAAGGCGAACTGCGACAGTTCAAGGTCCATTTCCACGTCGTCGGCGAGTGTTACGAGTTTTTTCGCCAGTGCGACGGTGTCGGCATGCGTGCGGATGTTTTCGGAGAGTTTGGGCGTCAGTTCGTCGGCGTGTGCGATAACGCCCTCGGCCGAGCCGAACTGCCTGATGAGTTTGACGGCCGTTTTGGGACCGACGCCGGGGACGCCGGGAACGTTGTCGGACGTGTCGCCGCAAAGGGCCTGTATCTCGACGGCCTTGGCGGGTTGGTAGCCTTTTTTTTCCTCAAGCCTGGCTGCGTCGATAATCTCATCTTTGGTCGGGTCGAACAGCACCGCGTCGGGGCCGATGAGTTGTTCGAGGTCCTTATCCCTGCTGACCATTACGATTCGGACGTCGCTCCCGGCCAGTCGGCGGACGATGGTCGCCATGATGTCGTCGGCCTCGGCGCCTTTCTTCTGGAGCAGCGGGACGCCCATCGCCCGGATAATCTGGACGATCCGCTCGATCTGCGGCGGGAGGTCTTCGGGCGGTTCGTCGCGGTTGGCTTTGTATTCGGGGAAAATCCGCGTGCGGTACAGGTGCTCGCGACCGCTGTCCAAGGCCACGGCCAGGTAGTCGGGCTTATGCTCGGCGATGAGTTTCATCAGCATAGTGGTGAATACATAGGTCGCGCGGGTCGGTTCGCCGTCCGGGCTTGTCAGGTCCCGGAACGGGGCATAGTAAGCGCGGAAGATCTGCCAGTGCCCGTCGATGATGTAAAAGTTTTTACCCACGATTTTTAGAGCCTATCGCCCCACCGCCTCGCGGTCAACGCCCGTGATGCGAAAGAAAAATCAGCAGGGACGGCGGAAAAGAGAATATTGAATAATGAACAAGGAATTTTGAATTACGAAGTAAAAAAAAACATCGCTCATAGGCGTCTTGTTTCTTTTACTTCGAAATTCGACACCTGCCTGCCAGCAGGCAGGTTCTCTGTTCATTATTCAATATTCATTTTTTATCTTTATCCCGTGCATCTCCTGTATCCCTGCTGATTCTTCTTTTGCCGGCATCCGGCTGCACACACGAACGGTACAGAAAAATATGTGTTGTGCCAAAGTAGAAATGTCCGCTATTTTGCCAAAGTTAAAATGTCCTCATGTTTGATTATACGTTTGATTCGAAACTTTCGCCACGGATGATT
>DAOVLS010000250.1 GCA_030631125.1 Planctomycetales bacterium | reverse complement strand
CGTTGAAGACGTCGGCGTGGGCCTTTTCGATCGCGTCGAACAGAATGACGCTGTAAGGTCTGCGTCGGACGGCTTCGGTCAGCCGGCCTCCCTCTTCGTATCCGACGTATCCGGGCGGCGCGCCGATCAGCCGGGCCACCGCGTGGCGCTCCATGAACTCGCTCATGTCGATGCGGATCATGGCGTCTTCGGTGTCGAAGAGCAGTTCTGCCAAGGCCTTGCATAATTCGGTCTTTCCCACGCCGGTCGGCCCCAGGAACAGGAACGAGCCGATAGGTCTTCGCGGGTCGGACAGTTCGGCCCGGCTTCGGCGTACGGCGTCTGCGACGGCGCGGAGTGCGGAATCCTGCCCGACGACCCGCTCGCGCAGGCGGTCTTCCATATTCATCAGTTTGTCGCGTTCGACCTCTACCAGTTTTGTAACGGGGATATGCGTCCACCGCGCGACGACTTCTGCGATTTCGTCGGGCGTAACTTCCTCGCGGACCAGCGCGCCGCCGCCGGCGTGCAGTTCGGCAAGGCGCTTCTCGGCGTCGTCGGCCTGCTTGTTCAGCTCGATAAGTTCGCCATACTGGATACGTGCAGCCGCTTCCAGGTCGCCGGACCGCTGGGCGCGGTCCAGTTCGGTCTGCTTGGTCTGGATCGCTTCGCGTGCGGCCTTGGCTTCGTCCAGGATTTTCCGCTCGCCTTCCCATCGCGCGGTCAGGGCGCGGTCTTTCTCTTCCATCTCGGCCAGTTGTTTTTCCAGAATGTCAAGGCGTTCAGCCGAGGCTGGGTCGGTTTCGGCCCGCAGGGCTTCGCGTTCGATCTGTAGTTGCGTAACGCGGCGGTGCAGTTCGTCCAGTTCCGCCGGCATGGAATCGTTCTCGATTCGCAGGCGGGACGCGGCTTCGTCCATCAGGTCGATTGCCTTGTCGGGCAGGAAGCGGTCGGTGATGTATCGGCTTGACATAGTCGCCGCGGCCACCAGGGCGGCATCGGTGATTCGCACGCCGTGATGGGTTTCGTATCGTTCCTTCAGGCCTCGGAGGATGGCGATTGTGTCTTCGACGTCCGGTTCGCCGACGAGAATCGGCTGGAATCGTCGTTCGAGCGCGGCGTCTTTTTCGACGTGCTTTCTGTATTCGTCGATGGTGGTCGCGCCGATGCAGCGGAGTTGTCCGCGCGCCAGTGCCGGCTTGATGATATTACCTGCGGAGATTGCGCCCTCGGCGGCACCGGCCCCGACGACTGTGTGCAACTCGTCGATGAAGAGTATTATCTGCCCGTCGGCATCGACGACTTCTTTTATGACGGCTTTGAGGCGGTCCTCGAACTCGCCCCGGAACTTCGCACCCGCCAGCATCGCGCCCATGTCCAGCGCGATAACGGTCTTGCCGGCCAATCCCGCCGGCACGTCGCCGTTGACGATTCGCTGTGCCAGGCCCTCGACGATGGCGGTCTTTCCCACGCCGGGCGAGCCGATAAGGACCGGGTTGTTCTTTGTCCGGCGGCTGAGGACCTGCATACATCGGCGGATTTCGTCGTCGCGCCCGATGACCGGGTCGAGTTTGCCGGCTTTGGCCATTTCCACCAGGTCGAGCCCGTAACGCTCCAGCGCCTGGTATTTATCTTCCGGGGTCGCGTCTGTAACGCGCTGCGAGCCTCGGATGTCCTTCATCGCCGTCAGGATCCGGTCGCGGTCAACGCCGAGCGTCGAGAGGACTTCCTTTGCCGGCGAATCGACCTCGGCCAGGGCGAGCAGGAAGTGTTCGGTGGATGTATATTCGTCGCCGAGTTTTTTTGCCTCCGCCTCGGCGCGGTTGAGCACCTCGTTGAGGGTCGGCTCCATGCCCATACCTGCCTGTGCGGACTGGCTCGGCAGGCGCGACAATTCCGCCTCCGCCACTTCGCGCACACGCTCGGCGGACGCGCCGACCTTCTCCAGAAGCGGCGCGACGATCCCGCCTTCCTGCCCCAGCAGCACATGCAGAAGGTGCAACGGGCCTACGCCTGCGTGCCCGCGCTGCGATGCCTCGCCCTGCGCCGATGCGATCGCCTCGGCGGCCTTGACTGTCAGTTTATCCAAACGCATTGCATACTCCTTCCGTTGGGTATAAGAGTATGCAAAGGCCGGGCCAGGGATGCAAGTGCTTTGGAAACGGCTGGTTACAGGATGGCCCGCTGGCAGGTTGCCCCGCATTTACCCCACCTATCGGCCATTTCGGCAGTATTATCGCCCGTTTTCCATGTCGTCTATGACCTTTTCAACCTGTCTGTGGTAGGCTGTACGTGTCTGATCGTCCTTTGCCCCTGCCGGCGACGGACCGGTCTTAAGCCAGTAAGCGGAAATCCCTCCCAGCACGAGCATAATCACAGCCAGCATCAATAGCGGTTTTCCGAGCCAGTAGCGCATTTGAGCATCCTCCAGTTTGCCTCTATAGGCCTGAGATTTGCCTCCATGAGAACTTTACGATATGCTTGCCTGCCGAGCAAAAATGAACCACGAATTACACAAATAAAAAAACATTGAAACCATTTTATAAAAGTAGCGTCTAATCAGGTATTGCAGGGAATATGGGAATTGTTGTGCGTAAAAAGGGAGCAGAACGATGAAACGAATAGCAGTCGGATTGAGTGTGTTGACGGTATTGGTGCTGGCAGCACCGGCCGGGGCTGAACTGTGCGAAAAGTGCAAGGGCAAGATGTACATAATGTCCGTCGGTAAGTGCGTCGAGTGCGGCGGATTCACCGGCAGCGGGGCGCACAAGTTGTGCAGAAAATGCTCCGCCAAACTAGGCCAGTGCGAGCACTGCCGAGCGCCGCTGAAAGCGGCGAAACAGGGCGCCACGACAAAGCCCGTCACGCATCCGAACGCCAAAGGCTGGGGTCCGGTGGTGGCCGGCGTTCGGATGCGTCTGGTCACTGACAGTGGGCGGATCGTAGAAGGTGAGCTGCCCAAACTGGCCGTAGTCGTAGAGAACAACTCGAATCGCCCGATTTTCTTTGAGAAGGGCGGGGGCAAACTGCCCATATTCCGCGATGCCACTCTCTGGAACTGCAATACGGCCGGGCGGGAGAAGCAGATTGCGAATCTACGCAAAAACCCCGGCCCACATGCTCCGTCGCCCTTCGGACCATTCACCGAGGGAGTCCCACCAGGTAAGAGCGTCCGTCTTGAAATGATCGATGCCATGAGCCTCAGGGCCAGGTTAACAAAGACCTATCCCCAGAAACTCGTTGCCGTCACGAACTTTTACACTTCGAAAAAGGAACGGTGGAATCTCACGAGCAACATCCTGGAAATACATCTTGCACCATCGCCTGTCACACAGCCGGCGGCCATGCCGAAATACCTCCGCCCGCTGGAACTGGACGATTCAGCCAACGGCAAGACGGTCTCTGCCATCGTCGGCCAGCAAATCATCATCCGTCTGAAGGGCGCTCCCGTGCCCGGGCACATGTGGAACCCTGCCAAACTCGCAGGCGACGCGATCGAGCAGGTCGGACAGATGAAATTCGTCCCGGACGCACGTCCGCGTCCGGTCTTCGTCCCGGACCCGGGTCATCAGCAGCCGGTCCCCGCCCCGAACGCACGTCCCAAGCCCATGCCGGGCGGGCTCGTGGCCCATACCGTCGGTGGACCCGGGAAGTACGTCTTCACCTTCCGCGCCGTCAAGGCCGGAAAGGCCGAGGTAACGATCAAAGGCAGGGTGCACCGGGCGAGGCGCCCCGTCAGGACCTTCGCGCTCACCGTGAACGTCAAGGCCGACCCCACCGCCGAGCGGGTCAAGAAACTCAAGGCGAATCTCGACAAGTTCGCTATGACAATTTCCTATCAGGGTAGAGGCCCTGTTCGCGGGGCGCCACGCTGGTGCAGAAACATCACCCTCAGCGTGCCGCCGACCCTCGTGCCAAGGACTCCCTCCTGGCAGGTAAGACAGATTTCCAAAGAGCAGGCCGGAAAGATCATAGACCAATTGGCTAAGGCCGGTTTCCTCGCCCGGGCTGTTCCCAGAGCGCCTGTTTTAAAGAAAAATCAATATTACGTATTGGCAGTGCGTCTGTGGAAACCTGGGCCGGGAAGTCCAATGCTTATGGATATCAGGGAAAACATTGGCTGGGGTCCGCAGTTGCTGAAACGTCTGGAGGATATGGGCTTGAAGGAGGTCCTTGACGGTGATGCGGCAAAGGCAGTGGATTTCCTGATTGAGCCGATCCGGGAGAAGTTCGGTAAGGAAGCGGAAAAGCCCGCCCCCGCGAAGATCGACACGAAAAAATCCGGCACGTACACCTCCGGCAAGTGGAAATATCAGTACACCATCCGCGCCGTCGGCACCCGCAGCGAAAGGCGGTTCAGCGGGCTTACTTATGACGGGAATCTCATTGCCGGCGCGAAGATGTGGGACCGCATCAAGACGCCGTGGGGCATGATGCAGTACTATCAGATGTCTTACGTCAGGGGATGGATGCTGGAGTTGACCGGCGGGACGCCGATTAATCCTAAAAAGGGCAGGCTGCTGCCGTCGCCGGACAAAGCCGCAACGTCCGGACTCGCCCCGCTGGAGGTGGACGACTCGTCCAACGGCAAGACGGTCTTTACCGTCGTCGGACAGGAAATTATTATCCGTCTGAAAGGTAATGCGACAACCGGATATTCGTG
>DAOVLS010000039.1 GCA_030631125.1 Planctomycetales bacterium | reverse complement strand
TGCCCCGGCATGGTCGTCCAGACGTATTTCGGATTTTTGTCGATTTTGTAATTGGCTCCCAGCCAGTCGAGTCCGCGATGGATTTGCCCGGCGAATGCCAGGCGTCCGCCGCCGGGGCGACGGTCGGGCCAGGGCTGCTCGCGCAGTGCGGCGAGTTTGTCGGCGAGGATGAAATAGGTCGCTACCCCGGCGGTGGTCATCGAGCCGTGCGAGGCCCCTCTCTGAGGCTTCTTGCCGGCGATCTCCGGTTGATAGCCCCATCCGCCGTCTTTGTTCTGGAGTTTGCGCCAATATAATTCCGCCTTCACCCAGGCGTTTCGTGGTACGGGCAAGCCGGCGTCGGAAGCCTCCCGCAGCGCCAGCAGCGCGAACTGGCTGTTGGATGCGTCGGTCCACTCCGGCTTCAGGCGCGACATTGCCGATGCCGGGCCGTATCCCCACCCGCCGTTGCGATGCTGGTGTTTGATGAGCCATTTTACTTCGCCGGCCAGGCAGGTGCGGTAATCGGCGCCCTTTATGTGCGAAAAAACAATCGCTCGAAACGAGCGCGTATAGGTAAGCCCGGGCCGGTGGGCCTTGAGGTATTCGAGCGTTCGCCGGAGTTTCGGATCGTCGGTCGGCCGACCCGCCGTCAGCAGTGCAAAGGATGCCAAGGCCTCTCCGCCGCCGACATATTCGGTGCTGTGGCGGTTCGGGATGGAACCGTCCGGCTTCTGTCGGGAATACAGGAACGCTATCGCCTTGTCGATGGACGCCCGAACTGCTTCGTCGGTTACGGGAGAGGGTTGTGCGGATTGAGCGAGTGTCATCTCTGACGCTGTACTGATAGAGATGATTGCTATGGTTAGCCGGACGGCGATTCTGTTTTTTTCCAAGTCCCTGGTCCCAAGTCCCTAGTCCCTGTTTTTATCACTGCGGCCGAGAGGAGTCGAACCTCCACGCCCCGAAGGGCACAGGCACCTGAAGCCTGCGCGTCTGCCAGTTCCGCCACGGCCGCGGGCACGAACTACGATTGCACCGCCTATTATTGCCGAACTGCATCCGAAAACGCAAGTACAGTTGGGGAATTTCTCGGAAAATATCCTTGCTCAATTGTGATATTACCATATAATGCCCGACTCTTACGGTGAATGTTGGAGTGTAAAGATGTCACGAGTATGTGCAATAACGGGCAGGAAAACCTCCGCTGGTCGGCGTTACAGTCGGCGCGGAAAGGCAAAATATCTCGGCGGTGTCGGTAAAAAGGTTACGTCGAAGACCAATCGCACCTTCAAGCCGAACATCCAGAAGGTCCGCGCCGTCATAGATGGCAAGGTCGTGCGGATTAACGTCTCGGCCAAGGCCATACGCAACGGACTCGTCATCAAACCACCCAAACGCGATTACCAACCACCCGTCGAAGAAGAAACGTCGTCGTAGTTGTTCCGCCGTTTCCGCCGGGCGGGCCGGGTCATCGGGGTTCCCGATAGGGTCGGCCCTTTTCGTAGAGTTTTATCCTGCCTGCGATCTGACCGGCGAGTTTTTCGTTCCTGTTGTCTTTGGCGAGTTTGAGGGCGGTTTTTGCTGCGTCCAGTGCTTCGGGAAACCGTCCGGCCTGGGCGAGAGCGGCCGCGAAGGTGTCCATGGTAACCGGGTTCCTGTTACCCACGCGGGCTTTCAATTGCTTGGCGCAGGCAATGGCCTGGCGGGTGTTTCTGACGGCGTCGTCGTGGTGTGTCGCGCGTATCCACGCCAGATTTTGCAGGCCCTCGGTCCAGCCCGGCGCGATCTCCAACGCTCGCTCGTAACATCCGGCCGCTTCGGGCGTGTGCCCCAAACGCCTCATCAGTTCCCGAATGGCTGCCTTGGCCTGCTCGTGATTGGGATTGGTCCGAACGACGGTCATGAGGATTGCCAGGCCCTCGGCGTTTTGGCCGGCGCGGACCTGGGCGACGCCCAGTTTCGTCCGGATTTCAAGGTCGTTCAGGATACGCCGCCGCTGATTCAGCATGCCCGATTTGCGAAAACTTTCAACAGCCTCGCCGGGCCTGCTCGTCGCCATGAAGATGTCGCCTTGCGTCTTGTAGGCCAGCGGGTTGTCCGGATCGAGATTGAGGGACCGTTTCAGATTCGCCATAGCCTCGTCCACCCTGCCGGTCTCGAAGAGAATTACGGCAAGGTCATGGTAGGCGCCGGCGTCTTTCGGGTTGATCTCGATCTGCCGGGTCAGCAGTTCGATGACCTCGTCGTTTTTCTTGAGGCCCCTGAGAACCAGCAAGGCCTGGACGAACGCCCGCGTGAATTCGGGCTGCATGTGGTAGGCCTGTTTGAAGGCTGCTGCCGCTTCGAGAGGGCGATTTTTCTTCAGCAGGGCCAGTCCGAGATTGTACAGCAGCGGCGCGCTCCTTTGTTCGGGTTCGAAGTGCTCATCCGCCTTTATTCCCCTGCGGTACTGTTCGATGCCTTCATCAATACGTCCGAGATTGACCAGGACGAGCCCCAGGTTGGTGAACGATTTGGCGTGGAGCGGTTGCAGTTCGGCTGCCTTTCGGCAATGCGGCTCGGCCTGGAGGAGGAGTGTCCGGGCCTGCTGGAACTTCGCGTTGGCCTGACTGATCTTTGTCCTTGCCGCCCGGCTGTGAATTTGAGCCTGCCTTTGATTCCCCTTTGCCGCGAACATATCGGCCTGGTTCTGGAGGCTGTGGGCCTCCCGGTGCAGCGCGCCGGCCTCGTTCAGCAGTTCGCGGTTGGCCACGATGATTATGCCGCCCAGTTTGTATTGCGCCATCCATGCCTGCGGGTTCCTGCTGACGGTGTTACGCCAGAGGGGTTCCTTGGCTTTGATGACTTCGGCCCGTTTCCAGGTGAGTGTCGCCAGTGAGACGAGCATACCTGCGGCAAGGACTCCCAGAAAGAAGCGAACCTCCGGTTTGCGGCGTTCCGCGAACTTCCACCCCGCCGCACAGAGGAGCGCAATAACGCCGACAATCGGCACGTACTGGAAGTGATCGGCCACCAGCGAGTGCATCATGATGGTCATGGTGAAAAAACCGAGTACCGGTATTGTCGCCAGGATTAAATATCCGAACGCAAACAGCACCGGGCGGGACCACCGGGCCTTCCTTTTCAGAACAACCGCCACCAGCAGAGCCGCCAATGCCGCCGTTGGGATGAAGGATATCCATCCGAGGGACTCAATCGTGTCTTTCCAGTGTGGATAGATCATGCTGAGGTTCACCGGCGCGACGGTCTTGTAAACGTAGAACCAAACGATCCAGCCTGCGCCGGCCAGACGGTATATTCCATCGAGTGGTCGGGTAAGTGCGTCGATGTGTCGGCTCTGGGCGAAGAGCGTCATCGCGGCCATGCCTGCCGAGAGGCAGAAAAAGGCTGCGCTTTGAAGGACGTCCCGGCGACTGATGCTGCCGCGCTGCCACCAGGCTAGCCCCAGCAGTCCCACCGGCAGCATTATAACGCTCGTCTTGCTCGCCAGCGCCAGGGCGAAGGCCGCCAGCGCCAGCGCGTACCAGCGCCGGCGCCGGCATCGCTCGAAATGCAGATAGGCTAGCAGCGTAAGCGCCAGGAAGATCATCGACAGTGTGTTCTTTGTCTCGGCGACCCAGGCAACCGAAGAGGCATTGACCGGATGCAGCGCGAAAACCAGCCCCGCCAGCAGCGCTGCCGGGACCTTCAGCCGCCTGAGCACCAGGTAAATCAGGGCCGAGGCAATGGCGTGAAACGCGATGTTAACGATGTGGTAGCCGCTCGGAGAGTTCCCGAATATCTGGTACTCGATCCAGAAGACCGTCTTGGTCATAGGCCAGAAATCGTAGTCCTCGGTGGTGAACCATATTTTGTAGAGGCCGTCCGGCGCGGTAACCACGGGGTTCTCGTACACGGAGGTGTCGTCGTCCCATATCCACTCACCGTTGAAGGCGGGTAAATATACCAGGACAGCCGCCAGGAGGATCATCACAACCGCCAGACCCGCCGGCAGCGATTTCGGCATCGCCCTTTCCGTTTTGTCCGATTGTCTGATGTTTTTCATAACTTGCAGAGCCTGCATACCATTTCAAAAACTTCCTCGACGGTAATCCGCTTCATGCACACGTTGTTCTTGCAGGCCGACATGCGGTTGTTATACGCACTGACGCATGGGCTGCACGGGATATTTTTCCAGATGATGTGTGTTCGCGGGCTTTTCGCGCCGAACAGCGCCGGTGTTTCCGGCCCAAAGAGCGTGATCGCCTGAATGGGCGTCAGCGTGGCGAACAGCGCCGGGCCGCTGTCGTTGGTTACGAGCACGTCGGCGAGGCAGTACAGCACCAGGAGTTGCCGCAGCGTGGTCCTGCCGGCCAGCGAGAAGCATCGGTCGTTCCCGACGGCCTCGACGAGTTTTTCGATGTGTTCGGCCTCATCGGGCGAGCCGGTAAAGGCCACGTGTACGTCGGGCGACTTTTCCATCAACCGCCGGGCCAGTTCGACGTACCGGCGCCCCGGCCAGCGGCGAAGAGGCAGCAGGTCCGAGGCGTTGGCGTTGAGAAGCACCAGCGGCGAGTAATCGCTCGTGCGTGCCAGGTCTTGAAGACAGGCCTTGATTTCTTCGCCCTCCTCGGGTGCGGGCCTGAAGACCGGCGCGGAACTGTGCACGGCAGGGACGTCCCTGTCCAGTGCGGGCAGGTCCTCCTGCGGAGCGGTAAGCGACTCGACCATCACGCTGAAGGTCTGACTGGTGTGGATGTGCGGGTTGTATATGAGGCGATGGGTCATCAGGTCGCCGCGGTAGGGGGCCTCGCCGGCGAATGAATGGAGGCCCACTCGCACACCGGCCCCGCTGAGATAGGTCAGAATGGCGGAACTTCGGGCGAAGAATTCGAAATCAATGGCTGCGTCTATGTGGAGTTTTCGCAGCCGCCGCAGCGCGCGAACCGAGCCGATTAGCGCCGAGCGAAAATTGCCGGCGGGAATGGCGATGACGTTTTGTTCGGGAATGACCTCCATCACGTCAAGGATGAAGCGGTTTTCCTCGAAGACGAGAAAATAGACATTTTCGCGTCCGACCATTTTGACGGCCTTTGTCAGGGCCGGATACGCCAGCACCGTCGCGCCCTGCTCGGCGAGTTTGACGAACAATATCCGCCGGGTCTCCACATGCCCGCGTTTTCGCAGCCGGCGCGTCAAGGCTACACATCTTCGAAGAGCCGTCAGTCCGAAACAGATCGGCACTCCCGCCAGACGGTCAATTTGTCGCATTGTGGATACGTTCATCGGATCGCGCCCGTGTAACTCATCGTTCCCTATATCGACTCGCACGCCCCCCTGCTCAAAGACGAATCGCAGCGAAAACCCGGCGATGTCCTGGAAACACCGAGAGATTGCTACCCGCAAGGCGTTGATGAATCACAGTCTGAGTAAAGCCGACGGCCCCTGGGGTCGTCGGCTTTTTCATACACTCATTTACCTGACCAGGTATATCGGGCTTGACCATGCCATGTGCCCGTCTTCCTGGCGGACGCAGATATAGATGGGATTGTCGCCTTTGACCAGTCTCATCAGCGGGATTTCAAATTCAAACTCTCTCGGCCCGCTTCGCTGCGGGAGGCGATAGACCTGAATCTGCTTGTCCAGCCCTCCGGCCCGCCAGGTCTTCGCCGTCAGGCCGATGGAACGAATGGGGCAGGACGCCTTCCGCTGGACGGTGTCGATGACCAACTCACCGGCAGAGGCTTTTTCCAAATCGAGGATTACGCCGGCAAGCCCGCCGGTGGTCACAGATTCCCACTCAAGACCGGCCTTTCCGGTCCGCCGGACCTGGCGAAGCGGGTTCCAGAAATTAATAGGCGTGAATCGGACGATGCGATTGCCCTTGACGGTAAGCGAGCCGTCCCACGCGGCGTTTCGATATCTGCCCTTTACCTCCGCACCCGACCAGACGACCTTTATCCGCCGGCCAAGGTCTTCTTTTGTGAAAGGTCTCATCGTCCGCAGAACGCCCAGGCCGTTGCGGATCTCGACCGAATCGATCGGCGACGTACCGGCGACGCGGACTTGCAGTACGGCCTTGCCGTCGCCGGCATTGATTACGTCGCCCATCATCGCGTGGCTGCCGTCGGCGGTGGTAACGGTTACGTCCAGTAGCGGGCGGTTGCCGGTGGTCGCGTAGAAATGCCTCGCCTTCATCGCGGCATAGACGCTGTTGCGGTCCAATTTTTCCGCCAGTACGCAGGTCAGCCCGCCGAGGCTTCCGAACGCGCCCGAACCGGGATACGACGCTCCGGGGCGGCACTTGTGCCCGTCGGAATTCGCGCAGATGCCGATACGATAACCCAGTTTCAACGCCTCATCCACCAGCCACTCGAACGTGCCCCAGGCCGAGTGGATTTCCATCGCCACTTCGGTCTCCGGGTCGTGCATTCGCACATTCGCATACCGCCCGCCGACGTGGGCGAAGACGAACGGGCCGGGGCCTTTGAGGTTGGCGAACATCTCCGTAGCCGTCGGCGAGTCCGGATATTCCGATTTCTTCTCGCCGCCGAGCAGGTCGCGGCAACTGCGCGTTATCCGCCCGCCTTCGGATTTATAAAATACGTTCCGGTCGCCCCCCAGCGGCGTGTTGCCGCTCCACTCAAAGCCGGGGAAGGTAACGAATTTGCCGGGCTTGTAGAAATTCCGCGTCGTGCGGTTAATCTCCGCCCAGAACTCGTCGGTAATCTGAAAGTCGTTGCCCTGATGGCCGAGGATGTTGAGCAGTGCGTAGTCGCGCCCGAAGCGGAAATAATCGGTTATTGGGTTCGTCCCGATGGTCTCGCCGGACTGTGCGTGAAAGTCCGCCCAGTATCGGCCAAGTATCCTGTTACGATGGTTGGGTGGCACGGTCAATCTGGAGCGAAGCGCAAGATTGGCCGTGGGGTGCGTGGATGAAGGTTTCACGGCCAAGTCTCCGACTTGACCGTGCCACCCTGCAATTTGACCGTAACACGTCTCGGAGATGACCTCGACGGGGTTGCTGACAGCCGAGAGGCGGGTCTTTTTATCATCGGTCTTGACGGTCCTGATGCCGGGTTTATCGAATCCGGGATGTGTTATCCGCTTGGGTCTGGCGGTCGGGTTGCCCCAGTCATCTTCGAGTTTGAGGTGATATGCGAATTTTCGCCCTGCCTGCACCTGCGAAGGGGCTATACACACTGCCCGGACGCACTTGCCGGCCACCACGCGGAGCGTCGGCCAATTCGGCAATTCCTTGAACTCGTACGTCGCTATCGGATCGACGAACGTTTTGAACCCGAACGCCCGTTCGCAGAACGTCTGCATCTGCCAGCCCGGTGAGCCGCCGGTCCGGTCGCCGAAAAGGACCGTTATCTTCTCGCCTTTATTCAGGTATCCGAATCGCACTTGGAGGTACAGGGCCATCGAGTACGGTCGCGTGTGGCCTCGCTTGTCCCAGCGCGGGATGATCCGGCAGTCGCCGGTCGTGTGGATGCTCCAGTAGTTGGGCGCTTTCGGGTCGTCGAATTGAGGCTGACCGAAATCACCCATCCGGCGGAAAACGATCTTGACGAATCCGCTGTCGTCGATTGGGTGGGCGGCGGTGTACGTGTAGGTCAGCGTTACGTATTCGCCCGCGACGACGGGCTTTCGCGGGAAAATCGTCGCTTTTCCGAGGTTGAGTTTCTGCATGAGATGCTCCTGAATAAGGGGTTGTTGGAAAATGACAAGTGAGCGAATGTACCATCGGCGCTGGGGGAGGTTAAGAAAAAAGCCGATAACTCGCGGTCAGTATTGCGAAGCGGCAAGCCGTGCGGCTTGCCGCTTCGCAATAACTTTACACATGGCGAATTGACAGACAAGCCCCGGCGGGCGATTATGGAGTTCTGGAGAAACCAATGAACAGGACACTTATCAAGGATGCTCTGACGGATGCGCCCGTCGATTCGGGAATAACCATAGCCGGCTGGGTTCGCACTGTCAGAAACCACAAGGGCAAGAACCGCTTCAGTTTCATCGCGCTCAACGACGGTTCGTGCATGGCGACAATACAGGTCGTTGCTGATCCGAAGTTGTCCAATTACGAAAGCGAGGTCGTGCATCTGACGGCGGGGTCTTCGGTGGTCGTAATGGGCAAACTCGTCGAGAGCCAGGGCAAGGGCCAGCGCGTGGAGGTCCAGGCCGACGAGGTCCGCCTGCTCGGTTCTGCCGACGCCGAGGTCTATCCCATCCAGCAGAAGCGGCACACGTTCGAGTTTCTGCGCACCCAGGCGCACCTGCGAACGCGGACGAACACGTTCGGAGCCGTCGCTCGCGTCCGCAACGTGATATGCACAGCCATTCACGAGTTCTTACAATCGCGCGGGTTCCTCTACGTCCACACTCCGATAATTACAGCCAGCGATTGCGAAGGCGCAGGCGAGATGTTCCGCGTTACCACGCTGGAAACGGGGCGGGACGACTTCGAGGCCGATTTCTTCGGCAGGCAGGCGAACCTCACCGTCAGCGGGCAACTTGAGGCGGAGACCTACGCCTGCTCGCTGGGAAGCGTCTATACATTCGGGCCGACGTTTCGGGCGGAAAATTCCAACACGCCGAGGCACTTGTCCGAGTTCTGGATGGTCGAGCCGGAGGCGGCATTCTGCGACGCCGACGACAACGCCGACCTGGCGGAAGATTTTCTGAAACATATCTTTACATCCGTCCTTCAGCGATGCGACGAGGATATGGAGTTCTTCAACAAGTGGATCGATAAGACAGTCATCGAGACGCTCACGCACGTAGCCGGGAGCGATTTCGTCCGCCTGACCTATACCGAAGCCATCGAAATCCTCCAAAAGGCCGACCGGAAATGGGAATTCCCGCCCGAATGGGGCAAAGACACGCAGACCGAACACGAGCGATACCTGACCGAAGAGAAGTTCAAAAAGCCGGTGATCATCACGGATTATCCCGCGACGATTAAGCCGTTCTACATGCGGCTTAGCGATGACGGCAGGACGGTCGCAGCCATGGACGTTTTGGTGCCGAAGATCGGCGAGATTATCGGCGGCTCGCAGCGCGAGGAGAGGCTGGACGTTCTGACCGAGCGGATAAAGGCGCAGGGGATGAACCCGGACGATTACTGGTGGTACCTGGACCTGCGGCGTTACGGCACGGTTCC
This sequence comes from Planctomycetales bacterium, assembly GCA_030631125.1. Next base: position 3,157 of record DAOVLS010000039.1, on the reverse strand, counting down.
GCACGCCGGCTTTGGCCTGGGGCTGGAGCGGACCGTCCAGTTCGTAACCGGAATGGCCAACATCCGCGACGTGATCCCGTTCCCACGCACGCCAAGAAGTGCCGAGTTTTAATGAAACCGTGAACGATAATGAAAGATGATGAGGAAATGGGTATGGAAAAGCATTCTGACGGTACAGAGTGTCTTGAGGGGACCAGTTCGGTTCCTGAAAGTTTCTCTCCCTGTTGTGAGGTTTTTGGTGGGCATACTACGACTTGTGCTTTCGACATTAGATATGAATGGTGGCCTAAATCTAAGCAGTGGGTAATCGCTATATCGGAATCAGCGGGCGGGGGAGGAATAACTATTTCGTTCTGTCCGCATTGTGGGGCGAAGTTGTGAAATCGAGTTATGCAGGTTTGCCTACGTACCTCACCTTTGATCTACCTGTAAGGTCAGGGGAAGAATCTTTTTTGATTGGCTTGCCGGATATAAGATAGAGGTGGAGTAATACTTATGGTTGCAATGAGGCAAATTGAGGCGGTCGGACGGGAAATCGGCCGGGAGTTTCATCCGGAGCGGGTGATCCTGTTCGGTTCCCATGCAGCAGGCACAGCCGGCGCCGGCTCCGACGTTGATTTGCTGATCATCATGCCGTTTGAAGGCAAATCCGTTGCCAAGTCTGTGGAGGTCCGCCTGAAGATACATCCTTCGTTCCCCGTGGATATTCTGGTTCGCACACCCGAAAACGTGCAGGAGCGGCTTGATATGGGTGACGGTTTCATGCGGAACATTCTCCAGCGAGGAAAGGTGCTCTATGAAGCCACTGTGCTGCGAGAAATGCGGGCGCGGAAGAACCCCAATCTCGACGGCGCTTGCTTCCACGCCCAGCAGTGTGCCGAAAAATATCTCAAGGCCCGTCTCTGTCAGGCTGGGATTCAGTTCGAAAAAGTTCACGATCTTGTTGCGCTACTGGATCAGGTAGTATCAGTTGAGCCTGCCTGGGAACTCTTTCGCGAAGACCTCGCATGGCTTTCCGGTTTCGCAGTGGCTTACCGGTATCCCGGCGAGTCGGCTGACAAAGAATCCGCCAAGGACGCGAAAGCACGGTGTAGGAAATTCCGCTTGGCCGCACGAAAGAGGTTTGGGCTTCCGGCGACGTAATCCCGTTCCCCCGCACGCCGCGCTCGGCCGAGTTTTAATGAAGCCGCGAACATCGCGAACAAGAAAGTAGATGCGTACTTGCCGACAGGCAATCTTTACTGCACACGGAATTGACTGCGATGGATGGCAAATGGCATAGGGCAAGTTACGAAAAGAGCCTTACGAGCCGAGCGCTTGCGTGCACCCCCTCAGGTTGGGAGGATTATAGGAAGCGCGGCGTGGACGATCCGGTTTCCCATGAACTTAAAGCCATATTTAAAGAAGAAATGGCTCTCGCCCCTATTCCTGCATGGGCGGAAGAACTGATCGACCGACTGATCGCGCCACTTCCCATGTGCGGCCACTATACATTCCCCCTGCCACTGAAACAAATCACCGACGCCATTCGAGAGGAAAAATGCCCCGAATTTGTTTATGGCTGCTACACAGCCGATGCGCATCGCAAGACTTTGATGTCCTATTACATATTTTGCCTTGACGCATGGTTGAAGCAATCCCCGCTCGACATCGCCAAGACCGAGCTTGCCATGCGAGACAATCTCGGCAAGGACTGGGGCGGTATTGTCAAGGCAATCTATAAAACACTCGGTGAGCCGACGGAACAAAAGGAACTACTCATCCGACGACTGATCCACCGGCTCAGATGGTGGGTCAAGTCCCTGATATGGTCTGACGACAAGAGAAACCGATTCATGCTGGACGTTTATTCAGGTGAGATTCGAGGCGACGAAGCGAATTGGGGAGCTTACGGCAACTCGCCTTTTGGTGACCCCTATTTCGCAGAACTGCAACTGCCGGAAATCAAGGCGCTCGCGGAACAGATTCGCCAAGTGGTACCGGAAGGTAAAAAGCTTCTGGAACTAATCGAGTCCACTTGGCTATGTGCGCCCAAGGTATTCCGATATGTCGAAAAGCTGATTCTTCAGATCGGAAGTCTTGGTTCGAAAACCCCCGCTCACGAAGGCGAATCCATCCTGCAATGTGAAGACACACTCCCTGACTTTGCATCTCACCGACAATGGTACGCGTCGTTCGTAACAACAATGAAAAACCGGCTTACGGATGCCAACCAGGAGCACGCCCTGTTTGGCGCAATAACTCCAGTCAAGCACTGGCTCGTCGGGCTGCTTGGGCTTAAGCTGAAGCTCTACGAGGAATATAATAATTTCGGCAAACTTGTCGCTGCCAAAGCCGGGCGCCATGCCTTCACCCGAAGGGCGTGAGCATGGCACCCGGCGAAAGGAGACACGCATGAAGATTATCCATTCCAGAAGTCTGGCGGCGACGGTTGATGCCGTGAATGAGGCATTTTTCTTTGGTCGGCGTTTGCTGAAGTCTGACAGGTGGGAGGCAGCCGGGTGGATTGCCGGTCGGCAGGGTCAGCCCGGTTCGTATGCCGGCATGTTCGCGCCGACGAAGAAGGATTTCGCCGAAGGCATAAGGTTTTTCACGGGCGAATCGATCAAGACCCGGGCCGGGACAGCCCATATTCTCGGTGAAGAGGCTGGTCGGGCGCTGATTCTGCTGAACGTAACCGGCAAGGATGTTGCCGATGCCCTGGTCGAGGCGACCGCCGGAATGCTGGCTCGGTTGAAGAAGGAACCTCGTCCCGGTATGTATTGCTGTGGAAAATGCAGTTGCGCCTTGTGGCGTCACCTGTCGGTCGGTGGGCTTGATAAGGCAGAGCGCCGTCTGGCTGCGGGGATGAAGGCATTAAAATCGCGCCGCGACGGAAATGGCAGGTGGAAGGTGTTTCCCTTCTACTATACACTGCTGGCCCTGAACGAGATTGATCTGCCGTCGGCCGTTGCGGAAATGCGATACGCCGCGCCGTCGTGTGAGCGGGTTTTGAGACAATCCCCGAAGGATGACAGATACGCTCGACGTCGCCGGCTCCTGGCCGAGAGGGTTCTGGCGAAGTGCTGATTGTGAGGCAGGCCGGGCACAAACCTCCGCGACATAAACGATGGATTAACACCAGAGTAGGAGCATGACAGGTGGCGCCGGAAGTGTC
>DAOVLS010000194.1 GCA_030631125.1 Planctomycetales bacterium | reverse complement strand
TCAGCCCAATCATTTCAATCGCCGCCATCGCGCTGCCGTGCTCGTCGGTAAAGGCCCGCCGAACCTTTCCGACTGCCTGGACCTGGCATTTTTCGTTGAGTTTCAGAACGATGATTATTCTTTCGCCGACATGGGCCTGCACAGGCATCTCCACCAGCAGACCCGACCCGCCGATCTCGACGACAACTGCGGGGACGAAATGCGGCGCCTGAATATCGGACGTCTCCTCGCTGAAGGGAAACAACGCCACCTGGGCCGGCTTGTTCGTCGCAATACGGGGAAACCGCCTGATGTTTATCGTGCGAATGTCCTGCGAATGTCCCAACGCTATTCTACCGGCGTCGCTGCGGATCACGGTCGCGTCGAACTCCCACGCCATCGATCCGACGGGGCACCGCACAACCCAGACCTGCCCGAAGTGCCCGACCAGAGGTTCGTCGGCCTCGACGAGAAACTCCGAAGGCCCGGTGCTTACGACGACCGCCTCGACAGGGATGAGCCCGTCGGGCCGGGTGATATAGACCCTGCTTCCGGAGGCAATCTGCCGGCTGGAACTGACGGCTTTCGAGCCGTCGTCGAATGTCTGCCTGAAACCCAGTTTCTCGCGCAGCGACTCAAGCATGGTGTTGAGGTTCGCGCACATCGCCTCTGACATTGCGGCGACCTTGGCGCTGTGCATCAGCAGATCAATTCCGCGATTAAATGCGTCGTAGGAGGTAAATATCGTTGCAGAGTTCTTCACGCCGGAAAGCTTGGCGATATGTCTGAGCAGTTTGGTTTCTTCCATGCGAAGACCGGCGTCGTCGCCTTTGCGACGGAATTCCGCCGCCAGGCGATGCATACGTCCGTACTTCCAGACGACGGCGATTGCAACCACAGCGGCCAGGGCCAAGACGAGGATTATCAACACCCACCACACCCAGCCGGACAACTCGCCGGTGGAAGACGTGAAACTCCGCATCCCCCTCCAGCGCTCCACCGCGGAGACCTCGCTCATCAGCGGTCTGAAGCAATCGGTTATCGGTGAGCATCCGTGCATGGGTTTTTACCTGGGCGTTTAGCGAATCAGGTTCGACAGTTCCCGCAGCATTTCGTTGGCGACCTTGATGGTTCGCGCGTTGGCCTGGTATCCGTTCTGTGCCTGGATGAGGTTGACGAATTCGCCGGCGACGTCCACGTTGGACTGTTCCAGCGAACCGCCGCGGATGGTCCCGGCGCCGCTGCTCAGGCCTCTGGTAAAGATGGGGTCGCCGGAGTTGCCCGACGCGGCAAAATAGTTGTTTCCCATGCTCGACAGGCCCGCGGGGTTCTGGAACACAGCCAGTTTCAGCGACGCGACGTCCTTGCCGATACCGTTGGTGAACAGGCCGGCGACTATGCCCTCCTGTGTAACAGACAGACTGGCCAACTGACCTGATGTATATCCGTCCTGGCTGTTGATTGTAGCGTCGGCGATACCGACATCCTCGCCGGAGACGGTTATCTGTCGTCCGCCGACGGCTCCCATGTCCACGGCAAGCGACCGCACCGTTTCCGGGTCGTTGCTGAACATCATGCCGAATGCTGATTCGTCCGGCGGTTCGCCCCCGATGCCGCCGTAGTTACCGTTAGTCTGGAAGGTGATTTGGCTTATCCGCCTATCCTCAAACCTCTCGATCCCGCCGGTTACCGACGTAACCACCAGGTCCCACTCACCGGCGCTGTTGCTGATAAACGAGGCGCTGAGCGTATGGCTGATGCCCTGTGAGTCGAATATCTCCGCGCTGACGTTTTGAACGGCTTCACCGCCGGCCTGTAGTATCCGGAAGTATGACGGCAACTCGAACGTCCCGGCAGGAACGCCGCCGCCCGTACCGGTGAATTCCAGCATCATATCGGTCTGGCTGTACCCTGCCGCATCGTCGGTCAGGCGGATTTCGCCGTTAACGATGGACGCGGTAGAACCGGTGAACGCAGTGGAAATCGCCGTCAGCACATCTCCAACCGTCGCCGTAACAGCATTGGCGATTACATAGGTAACGTCAACGGCATCCCCGTCGCAATCGGTCCCCGTAATCTGGATTTCGTCATTATTGACAAGCCCGCCGGTCTCGTTGAGTTCCGCCAATGTCGTCTCCGTGGTAACGGCCCCGCCGGTTATCGTATATTGCATCCCGCTGCCAAGCAGGGAGGCGGCGGGATTTGAGGTTTCCCCGTTCAGGTTCCCGGAGATGCGGATGTTCTCGGTCGCCTTGGCCTCAAGCGTTACGTCGTAGGGAATTCGAATACTGTCGTTGACCTGGAACCCTTCCTCGACGCCTTCGTTGCCGTATCGCTGAACGCGAAAACCAGTTCCGGGGTCGATCAGGTAGTATTCCGAATCGACGGCGAACGAACCGACGCGAGTAAAGACGTCGCCCTGCCCGTTATTCAGAACGAAATATCCCTCGCCCTCAATGGCCATGTCCAGTTCCTGACCTGTGGTAACCAGCCCGCCCTGGGTCATGATCCGGTCCACGCTGGTGACCTGCGTACCGCTGCCGACCTGGATCGGGTTGGTTCCACCAGTCTGCTCCGTCGGTTCGGTCGCCTCTCGCAGCGTACCGCTGAACAGGTCCGAAAAAACGGTCCGGCTACCCTTGAAACCGTACGTATTGACGTTGGCAAGGTTGTTGCCGGTTACGTCAAGCATTGTCTGGTGGGCCTTCAGACCCGATACGCCCGCTAATAGTGCATTACCCATGATTTATCCTTTGTCAAAAGAGTTCCCGTTTTTCGTTTCACTCGCTGATGGACTTGATTTCATCCAGCCCGACGCTGTAACCGTCCACGTTCAACTGGACGGTCCCGTCAACGATGTTCACGCTGTTGACCCGGCCGGCAACGGCGTATGACGACCCCTCGGGGAAGAAAGAAATCGTCTTGCCGATTAACGACGTCGCTTCGTTGAGTTCCGCCTTGACCATCGTCTGCTGGAACATACCGTCGATGTTTTCCAGGTGCTCCAGTTGCGAAATCTGCGCCAACTGCGCAGTCATGTCCGCGTTGCTCATCGGTTCCAACGGATTCTGGTGCCGCAGTTGCGTTACCAGCAGGTTCAGGTAGTCAACCCGCATGTTTTCAGCATTGCCGGTCATTCCTGATATAGCGTTCATGTCGTTCTCCTAAATCCAGATGTTGATTGCGCCGTCGGTAAGGGCGACCGCCCCCGGAAGGATTTCTTCGGCACCGGCCAATACAGGTTCATCCGGAGCGAATTCACTCGCGGACGTCTGCGGGTCGTAGCCCTGACCGCCGCCCTGCCACAGGCCGCTCTCATCTCGCAGTTGAGAGTAAAGCGACGAATCGTTCGTTCCCTGCTGACTCAACGAAAGGTCCATCTGCTTCAACTGAATCCCCATCTCGGCCAATCGCCCCAGAAGGGCCGGGGCCTCTCGCTGGAGCTGACTGAGCGTGTCGGGGTTTTCCACTTTCAGCACGCCGTGAACCTCGCTGCCGTTGGCGTTCAATGTTACGCTGACCTTACCCAGTTCCGGGGGATTCAGGCGGATTACAACCTGCTGCCCCCCGCGCTCCGCACTCGCTCGCAGCGCTTCGACGATCTGATTCGCCGCCGGCGCCGGCAACGAATTTTCCGGAGAAGAAGAAACTGCCGGCGTATCCGCTGTATCGACGTGAACCGGTTCGGTCGCAGTGCTGAGATGCTGCATAACTTCCTGCGAGGTTTCGCTACGCCCTGCCGACCTCTGACCGACAACGGCAACGGGACCGCCGGAATCTCGCAGTAAGGTGTTGATTTTTATCCCCGCATCCATTTTATCGACAGCCTCGGCTGATACGTTCGGCACAAGTCCTGCCGTAGAAACCACTCTCCGCCCGGTAACAGAAGGAGCGGCAAGGGTACTTTTTTCACCCGCCACGGGGGCCTGTACGCGTGGCGCTTCCGGAACCTGCTTCATCCTCTCTACCAACGCTGAGAGGACAGGTCCAGCCGGCGATGTCAATACCTGCTGATTCATCTCCGGAGCCTCAAGCCCCACCTGCGATTTACCCGCTTTTTCCGCACCAATACCCGATGAAATCGCCTCAGCCAAAGCCTCGGTGATCTTGATGGGCGTGCGGGAAGGTAACGCAGCCGGCTCGGCATCGAGAGGCATCTCGCCAACAGAGTTTCTGCCAACTTCGGATGCAACCATTGCCTGACCTTCAGGGACAGGCTTATTTGTGGCAGGGACGACCGGAACGACATGTGTCTTACCCAGTATGAATGCCCGGACTTGCAATGAATCGGCGCCGACCTTTACAGTCTGGGCCTTACCAGCGAGCACAACATCGGGATTTCCGGCTTCTTCTTTAGTAAGGGCCTTTGCCCCCAAAGTAAGGACCTTTGCCGCCAATTCGCCGGCGACGACCTTCTGATGATTGCCGGAGACCTTCGCGGATTGAATAATCTCCGAAAAAACCTGACCCGAACCCAAAGCCTCCACAACAACCTTCTCGCCCTTGTTGACCTTGGCCGCTTTACCGCCAGGAGCCTTCGGACCACTTTGGGCCTTGCTCTTTTTGGCTGTATTCGGAGCGTCTTTGGAATTCGCAGCCTTCCTGGCCGACTTGCCGGTCTGTGCAGACTTCGCTTCCGGGCTTGCGGTTTTGTCGGCTTTGGATGAGGGAGAGCGTTTTGGCTTCGGTGCGACCTTGCCCGAAGGCGCTGCCGCCTTCGCCGGTATCATCAGGTTGGTGAGCATTACGTTCATATCAATGGCACACATATTCCTTTCGCCAGCCCATCATTAGAGCAACGTGCGTGCCAAAGGTCTTTGGGGGCTTTTAGAAATAATTATAACGGCTGTTGCGAACAGGGGTTACGAAATACAAACGCCTGCAGCGTTTCATCTCTTATCTGTGGATTGAAGCGACGAAGCGGAAGTTTCTTCCGCCGGGAAGGAAGATTCTTCCGCTTAAGTATGGGGATGGAGGCTATGTTTTATATTGATGAGGCGCCCCGACGGCGATATGGCGGAAAACGTGGTCTCCGTTCCTGTATTCTGGATAACGGCCAGCATTGCAGACGCCAACGCCCAGGGTTTGGTCGATTCGAGCATCATCTCCATCGCGTCGGCGGGATTCCGGGCAAAAATGCCGGTCAGCACCATCGTTCCACCCTGTGCCGCTTCGATCGCTGCGACGGCGGTGGAACTGTCGGGAATGTCATCCAGCATAATCACGTCAACGTCCTGATCACATGCAGCCGACAGGGCATCGGCGGCGGTGAAGCCCTTATCACGGTCAACGCGGCATCGGCTGACGCCTTCGAGACGTATTTCGCTGCGACTTTCCAGCGCGATAATATTTCGGCATGGGGTATTCACTTCGGCAAGCATTGCCCGCAACATTGTCGCCTTT
>DAOVLS010000316.1 GCA_030631125.1 Planctomycetales bacterium | reverse complement strand
CAGGTCCCACCACGGCGACGGAACCTGGGCGGCATTGCCAGAAGCCATCCAGACTACCATCGTCTCGCCGATCGCACGCATCATACCGAGGATCACCGCCGCGATTATCCCACTATGAGCGGCGGGTATGACGACCTTGATTAATGTTTCGGCTCGCGTCGAGCCAAGTGCGTAAGAGCCTTCGCGCAATTCCCGCCCGGCAGCCGTCAGTGCGTCTTCGGCGATGCTTATAATCGTCGGAACAGCCATTATCGCCAGAATCAACGAGGCGTTCAGGGCATTGACTCCGGTCGGCAGGTCAAGGTTCTCCTGCATCCACGGAGACAGCACCAGGTATGCGAAGAACCCGTAAGCCACAGACGGGATAGCCGCCAGTAACTCAATAACCGGCTTGATAATCTGTCGCAGACGGAACGGGACGATGTCGCTGAGGAACACTGCCGCCAGCAGACCGACCGGAACGGCGATAATCAACGCACCGGCCGTTACGTACAGCGACCCTGCCAGCAACGCCAGCGCGCCGAACTCGGCAGCAGACTCGTGTGCAGGAAACCAACTCGAACTGCCGAGCAGTTCTCCAACGCTGCCGGAGGTCAGAAATGGCCAGGCCTCCCGCGTGATGAAAACGAATATGAGAATAACCGCCAAAACCGACGCACAGGTAACCGCCAGCAGCAAAGTCTTCCCAGCCGCCGCTGAAAGATACCCCGTCAGGTCCTGTCCCGGAGTCAACAACAGCGGGCGATCAAACTCGCCTGTTGCTGAAGCGTCGAAAATCTGTCGAGCGGTGTTTGACATTTCAATTCAATTGCGAAGCGGTTTATCGTGAACAACGTCGAACGGCAAGCCCCCCGGCTTGCCGTTTCGCGTTCTGTATCTTTTTCCACACAGGATAAAGAAAACACATCAATAATTCGTTACCGGTACGAAACCTTTTGCTTCGATAACCTCCTGTCCCCTTTCGGTCAGGTGAAACGTTACAAAGGCATGGACAGTCGAACCGAGTTTCGGATAGCCGTTGGTGAACATAAACAGCGGTCGGCTTATCGGATACTTGCCGGTGGCGATTGTCTTTCGCGTCGGCATCACGCCGTCGATCTTCAGAGCCTTGACGTTTCTATCCACGAAGCCCAGACCGACGTAGGCGATTCCCCCGGTAGTGGTCTTGACGCGGGCATGAGCCTGGGGGTTGGAATTAACGTATTCGACACCCTTGGCCACCTTCTGCTTTTTCATCAGAAGTTTGTGGAACGTTTCATAGGTGCCCGAAGAGGTATCCCGGCTGATGACCACGATGGTCTTGTCGGCCCCGCCGAGTTGCTTCCAATTCTTAATCTCGCCTTTGTAGATTCTGCGGACCTGATCGCTGCTCAGCGTCTTGACCGGATTGGAAGGGTGCACGACCACGCACACGCCGTCCATCGCCACAGCGTGGGCGACCGGCATTATGCCTTTCTCAACAGCCTTCTTAAATTCCTTGGGTTTCATGAACCGGCTCATCGTGGCAATGTCGCATCGTCCGTCGATCAGCGCTGCGGCTCCGTCGCCGCTTCCGGTCTTCTTGACCGTAATTGAAACGTTCTTGTACTTCCTTCCGAACACTTCGGCGAAGGCGTCGGCAATCGGCCCGACGGTCGTCGAGCCTTCGATCTGCAACTTTATCTTCTTTTCCTTCGCTGCTGGCTTCTCGTCTGCGCCGGCCCCACACGGAACCATGCACAAAGCCACCACCAACAACAACTGTACGACCTTTTGCCATTGCTTCTTCATCTCTGCTCTCCTCAAAAAGGGGTTTCCGATTTTTCACGTCTGACAACGGCTGCATTATCTGATGTGATTGTTAAGGCAGTATTCCCGAAGCATTAAGATTGCGCTAATGCGTTCAAGGGCGGTTGCAGGATGATTCGCGGGCCTGTTAGAATAACCGGCGATGTCGAAAAAACGCATCATCATCGTCGAGGATGAACCCGACATGGCCGAACTGGTGGCCATGCGGCTTCAGCGCGAAGGATACGCCGTCGAGACGGTCGACGACGGGGCAGAGGCGCTGGAGATGATCCGCTGCTCCCCGCCGGACCTGGTGCTGCTGGACCTGATGCTGCCGGGGATGCCGGGAACGGAAGTGGCGACGAAACTTCGCAACGACGCCCGCACTGCCGGCGTGCCCATCATCATGCTGACAGCCAGGAGCGAAGAAAGCGACATCGTCGTCGGCCTGCACCTCGGAGCCGACGATTACATAACCAAGCCTTTCAGCATGTCGGTTCTCGTAGCGCGGATATCGGCCCTGATGCGCCGAAGCCGGGATGTCGCCTCATCCGACGGCAGGACGCTCAAGGTCGGCCCAATAAAAATAGACGTCGAACGCCACCTGGTGGAAGTGAACGGAAAAAGAATAACACTGACGCTGACGGAGTTTCGCCTGCTGGTGGCGATTGTCTCAGCCAAGGGGCGGGTGCTGGAACGCAATCAATTAATCGACCAGGCGCTGGGAATGGACACTGTGGTTACGGACCGCACTATCGACGTTCACCTGACGGCCCTTCGGCGGAAACTCGGAAAGGCGCGCAAATACATCCAGACCGTTCGCGGGCTGGGATACAAACTGGCGGATGAAAATGATACGGCATAGGTTCTTCTGGAAACTCTTTGTGGGCAACCTGTTGCTGATGGTGATTATCCTGTCGGTTGGCGGACTGCTCTCGTATCGCCACCTCAACACCAACTATCAGCGAGAAAACACTGAAGACCAACGCCGCCTGGCCCGGATATCCCAGTTGCATTTCCAGCGTTCCTGGCCTCGCCCTGCAAGCGAGATTGATGTTGAATGTAAGCAGATGTTCGGTAATTCGCCGATGCGGATGACCGTGATAGACGCCGATGGCCGCGTCCTCGGCGACAGTTGGGCCGACCCGCACCCAATGAAAAATCATAAGACCGATGACCGCCCGGAGGTCCTCAGCGGCTTGCGGGGCGAGAGTGGTTGGGATGTCCGTCCCAGCGAGACAGTAGTGGGGGTGGAGTTTCGGTATTTCGCCGAACCAATCCGCAAAGACAACAAAGTCGTCGGCGTCGTCCGTGTTGCCATGCCCATCCGGGCCATTGCCGAGGGTCGAACCGTCATTCGCAACGCACTGCTGTTGGCGGCCCTGGCGGCAGTGGCTGTGGCGGTTGTGATTGCGGCCCTGCTGGGATGGATATGGCATTCGCCTATTCGGCAGATTACACGGACAGCCAACAGGATCGCCACGGGAGACTTCACCGCAAAAGCGCACGTTCGCGGCTCGGACGAACTGGCCCAACTGGCAGCGGCCCTGAACGAAATGCGCCAAAGCCTCGTCGCCCAGATCGACACGATTACCTCACAACGCGAGCATCTCTCCGCCGTCGTTCAGAACCTCCGTGAAGGCGTCATCGCACTGGACGGACAGGGACATATAGTCCTTATGAATAAGTCGGCAGCCGACATGCTTAACGCCGATGCCGGAGATGCAACAGGGCAATATATCCAGACGGTCGTGCGCATACCGGGCATTCTGGATGTGTTCAATCAGGCCGCCGAAACGGGCAAATCCGTCGCAAAGCAAGTCGAGGTCATAATAGACCATGTGCAGCGGACACTCGATTTGCACGCGGTAAAAGTCGCCGGAACCGCCCCGAACGGCATCGCTGTCTTGCTGGTGTTGAGAGACATTACCGACACAGCCCGCGCCGCTGCGATGAAGGCCGATTTCGCCGCAAACGCATCACACGAACTTCGCACCCCGTTGGCCACTCTTCGAGCAGCCGTCGATTCGCTGCTTCACACACAAGGCGAAGAACCGGAGAATATCAGTAAAATACTGCCCATACTGGACCGGCACGTCGCACGTCTGGAGGAGATGACAAACGACCTGCTCGATCTGAACATCATCGAAACCGCCAGGCAGACACTGAATATCGAGAAAATAGAGATGTCCAGCCT
>DAOVLS010000247.1 GCA_030631125.1 Planctomycetales bacterium | reverse complement strand
GGGCGGGACTTCCTGACCCTGGTCTTGGCCCCTCTCGAATGTCCGGCGGGTTTGCGTTTGCGGCGCCGCCCCGGCTGGGGCAGGTCGGGACGGGGAATACGAACCGGATGCTCCAGAACGGTTTTGAGCGATTCGACGGCGTCGGATGCAAATAAGTCCGCGCGAATTTCCTCATCAAGTCCGGCGGCGCGGTTGAAGACCCCGCCGACGACCAGAACCTGCATCTGCTCGTGTGCTCCTATGTCGCGGATAAGGTTGATCTGCCTGCGAACGCTCGGAACGCCGACCGGCTGGGTACCGTAGATACACAGAACGTCGGGGCGGAGTTTACCGAGAAGTTCCAGAACCTCGTCGTTCGGCACGCCCGAACCGAGCAACCAGACGCCCCAGCCTTCTGCCTCGAACATATCGCCAATCATCTGAGCGCCCAGTTCCTCCTTTTCACCGTCCCCGCAGGTTACAAGCATGCGCATCCCGTTCTTGGGGCTCCTGGCCAGATGCGCCTGAACCTGGTCTGCGATCATACGGTTGATCCGCGTAGCCAACTGCTCCAGAAGGCGGTTGATCTTCCCTTCGTCATAGAGCCTTTCGATCTGCGTCATCGCGGGCCAGATTACGTACTGGATCAACTTTCGCCCGCAGACCCCGCGGTCAAGCGTGGCCTCGATCATCTCACGCGCTTCCCAGCGGCTTCCTGCAAGAAGATGCTCCATGTACTGTGCGAAAGTTTCTGCAATTTCCATAATATAAGACCTTTCAATATTTCCGCGGCAAGCCGCTCGTTAATATAGGCAATATAGGTAACATAAGTAAGAATCGGACAAGGTGTGCGAAAAACTTTACTCAAAATGTTAAAATAAATAAAATGGGTATTATGGGCGGCTTTTGGGGGTTCGAGTTATATTGCGAAGCGACAAACCAATCGGTTTGCCGCTTCGCAATACGATACCTTGTTGGAACCGCGTGAACACACAATCTCAAATTTGACAAAGTGCTAACCGGTTTTTACCAACTCCATAATTTCTTCGGCGCTGTGGTCGGCCAGGCCCAAATCGGCCAGTGTTCGCCCCGTGCGGCGGTAGTCCTCGCCGCAGACAACCGAACCAAGGTCAATGACGGCATCGATCAGGGGCACAGGCACGTTCAACTTCCCGGCGAACTCCGACAGCGGCACCAGCCCGAAGGGTATGTCCTCCACCAGGTAACGGTCGTTCAGCGACTTCGGGCCGACGATCCCGGCAATGACGCCGATAGTATCGGACGGAGCCTGGAACGCCACTCCCATGATGCTGGCAGTCGTCTGGAAGTCGCTGTCCCTGTAAGTGAGGACCTCGAATCCCAATGCCTCGGCCAATGCGGCTGTTTCGTCATAGACCGCCCGGATGGCGCGGGCGACCGCCTCGGTAATTCCTTCGCGATACAGGCGGAATTTTCCGCGGGCATACTGAATGGCCCCGGTGTTCAACAGCGACGCGACCGGATGGACGACGGGGTTGGGGTTGCTGAAGGCAGTCGCCAGGACATTCTGGGCGGGACAGACGACGGGGTACATTTCCCGCAAGCGTGGCAGGACCTTTTCGGTTCCGGTTGCCGGAAGGGCCGATACGGCGATCTCCGGCGCGGTGAGCAGTAAATCGACCTGGCCCGGACCGGTCAGTCGCGTGCCGTACGGCAGGGTGCTCGCCTCGACTATCACAGGCCTGATTTTCACACCCCGCTGGCTGAGCAGTTTGTTCAGGCGAAACGAGCCGTAATTACCGGGCCAGAGCACTATGACGTGCTCGTCGGTCAACGCCGGCAGCATCGCTTCAAAGAACGCATCGTGCCCGATGGCCGGTATCGCAACGAGGATAAATTCGGCGTCGCGGATTGCTTCTGCGACGTCCAGCGTTACCATGTGTATCTCGGCTGTGCCCGTCCGCCCCACGCCGGTCAACTCGATGCGCCCGCTATCGAGGACGGGTCTGAAGGACTCGGCAAATGCCGGAAGTTCACATAAGTTCACGTCCCACCCAGCCAGAGTCAGGTCGGCAGCCATACATTGGCCGCCGTTTCCGCCGCCGAGGACGGCAATCGGTTTTTTCGCCACAGATGTTCTCCTGTTTGCTCGCTCGTGAATATTTCCCAATCACATCTAGCCTGCCCCGGTCTCCAGTTCGGCGGCGACGGCGTCGGGAATGTCGAAATTGGCGAAGACGTTCTGAACGTCGTCGTGATCATCCAGTTCATCCATGAGGTGGAGTATTTGCTTGGCATTATCCGCACTCGCCTCAACGATGGTATTTGGGATCATGGCGATCTCGGCTGCGATTGTCTCGACGCCTTTTTGCGCGAGTGCTTCCTTGACGGCGCGGAAATCGGCGACTTCGCAGGTAATCTCGAAAACGTCGCCTTCTTTCTTCACATCATCTGCGCCGGCATCGAGGCATATTTCGATAAGGGCGTCTTCTTCAACAGCCGACGCGGCAATGGTGAACGTCCCTTTCTGTGCGAACATCCACGCGACACAGTTCGTCTCGCCGAGTTGACCGCCCGCCCGTTCGAATATTTTTCGCAGTTCGGGAACGGTGCGGTTACGGTTGTCGGTGAGGCATTCGACCATTACCGCCACACCGCCCGGGCCGTAGCCTTCGTAAATGACGCATTCGTAATTTTCCGCGCCCAGTTCGCCGGTGCCTTTTTTGATGGCCTTATTGATGGTGTCTTTGGGCAGGTTGGCAGACTTTGCATCGTCGATGGCATATCGCAGCTGGAGGTTTTCGTCGGGGTTTCCGCCTCCGGACTTCGCGGTTACGATAATCCTCCGAGCAAGTTTCGACCACAACCGCCCTCTTTTGGCATCATTAGCCGCCTTGGACCGTCTGATCGTCGCCCAATGTGAGTGTCCTGACATGTTGCTATTCCTTTTTATCCTCTGGTTTGGTGGAAATCCCCTTTCCAAGCGGGGCAACGGGCGGTTTGCCGCCTTTGCGGGCGGTTTTGATTTTCCCCGGCGTCTCGGCCAGCACCTTCTTCGTATCCATTCCGGGCTTCTTTTCCTTCTTTGCCTCTTTGACCGCCCGGTCCCACAACCGAATCGCCTCAGCCTTCAGACCCAACCGCCAGCAGACGTCCCCGGCATGGTCGAGCATAACCGGATGTTGGCCATTGGGGGCCGAGAGCACGTCGTCAAAAACGGTCCTGGCCTCGGCGAAGCGTCCCTGCTTGTACAACACCCATCCGAAACTGTCCTTGAAGGCCAATTCGTCAGGCCTGGCCGCCAAGGCCTTGCGTATCATGGTCTCGGCCTTGTCCAGGTTGATCCCCTTGTCGGCCCAGGAGTATCCCAGGTCGTTGTTGATGCCGGGGTCGTCCGGGTCGAGTTTATAAATCTTCTCGGCGACTTTCATCGCTTCGTCTTCTTTTTCCATCGACGCCAGCGCCATTCGGAGGATGCGCAGCGCCCGTGGCTGCTGCGGCTCTGCCTGGACGTATTTGCGGGCCAGCGCCAGCGCCTGTTTTTCCTTCTCCGCCAGTAGCAGGACCTGGACGATTGCTCCTTTGGCGTCGAAGATTTTTTCCGTTCGCTTTGGAGTATTCGGGGGGAGTTTTTCCTGATGCTTCAGCCAGTCTTCAGCGGCTTTGAGTGCGAGATCGTATTTTTCATTTTCAGACAGCAGGCCGACAATAAGAAGGTACGGCCCATCGGCGTCGGACGCCTGACCGATCCATTTCCGTCCGAACTGCAACAGTTTATCGAACTGTTCCTGCTTGGCGTATAGTATCAATTTCGCCGCTCGCAGTCTGTCCAGCATCTGCGCGCTGCGAGCGGAGCCGAGCCACTCATCCACAATCGCGTGGGCCTTGTCATACTGCCTAGCCTCCAATAGCACCGCGATAACAACCTTCGGACCGCTGCTGCTGGGTTCGTTTCGACTCCATTTTTTAGCGTAGGCGATCGCCTCGTCGTATTGCTTCGCCAGGCCGAAGATGCGTATCTTTTCGCCGCGGAGCGATGAAAGCAAAGCCCGTCCTGGCGTCGAAGCGATCCAGCGGTCCAGCAGACGCTGGGCCTTGTCGTAATGCTCGACGGCTTCATATATCTTCATCGCCTCGAAACGCAGCATCACGAGTGTTGCTTTATCGGGTTTTTCGCTCATCCATTTTTCGATGAGCGTTTCAGCCGGTTCGTATTTTTTGACCTGGACCAGCGTCTTTAATACCAGCACTCGCAGGGACATTGCCGGCGGTTCGTGGGACGCGATTTTCTCGGCTGCTTCGGCTGCCTGTTTTTCCAGTCCTGCCTTGAGCAGCGCATCGAGCCAGGCCGAGGCCGTTCGAATGTCGCCCGGCATCCGACGATGCAGCAGCGCCCAGACTTTTGCAGCGTCGGCGTCCTTGCCCTGATTGACCAGCAGGCCGGCGTATAACCTGTTGGCTACGACATTTTGCGGGTCCAGTTTCAGGATGTGGCGAATTTTCTTCAGTGCAGACGCCGCCTGATCGGCGGGGATGGGTTCATCGACCGGCAGTGTTCGGGGCAAATCGAAGGACAGTTCAAACAGCCTGACCTCGACGTTGTCGGGCGCCTCGACCAGGAGCGACTGAAGCATTTTTCGCGCCCGGTCGGTCCGTCCTGTCAGGAAATAGAGCCGCCCTATCATCGTGCGTGCGCGGATGTTCTTGGGATCACGCTGCAAAAATTGCATCACGACCCTGGCT
>DAOVLS010000355.1 GCA_030631125.1 Planctomycetales bacterium | reverse complement strand
TGAATTATTCGCCGGTCCGGTGCGTCTTGCCGACGTTGGCTGCGGAGCCGGGCTTCCGGGAATCGTCCTTGCTATCGCCCTTCCGGAACTGCAACTGACCGCTATCGAATCCAATCACAAAAAGGCCGATTTCGTGAAATTTGCCGCAACGGAATTAGCAGGTAGGCTGGGCCGGAGCGAAGCGGAGACCCACCTTCGCCCTACGACTGGACGAATTGAAGTAGTCGCCCGCCGGAGCCGGGAAATCGCCCGCGACGAACAATACCAAGGCCGATTCGACGTAGTAACCGCCCGTGCGGTCGCATCGGCAGAAAGAATAATCCGCGAAAACCGTCTCTTGCTTGCCCCCGGCAGTTCGTTAATTCTCTACAAAACCCCCACCGCCGTCGCCGAAGAACTCCCCCTCGCCCGCCGCGAAGCCGGCAAGCACAAACTAACCATCGAAACCAGCGATGTTATCTCGCTCCCCTCCGACGCAGGCCAGCGACAATTCATCCGAATAGCCACACCGGAATAATTCGGATATACTAATCAGCGTCATGCAGTCGTCCGCAGCCATTAACATACTTCTGGAGCGTAGCGAACTGACCGTCCGTCGGGCAGGCCGATTCCGGTACGGTAAATCATACACCCTGCCCCGCCGCTACGTGGACGATTATGACCTGATCCTGATCGGACAAGGCGTCGGCTTCTGGCAAATCGAAGGCCTGGGGCGGAGGCGAGTTCGTCCCGGCACGATGATGCTCTTTTCGCCGCAGACCGCCCACGGTACAGCCGGTGTGATGCCCGGACCAGTCGAACTGGTGAGCATCCATTTCGATCTTCGTATTGAGCGAGGGGTTGATTTCTTCGCCGTAGCGCCTTTCAAACCTCTGGTTCACGTGAAGCAATGGAAGGGCCTGTACGAGCAGGCGCTTCGTGTCGCATCCGAATGGAGAGGCCAGGGGCGAATCGGGCAGAATATCCTCGTCCGTAACCTGACGCGATGCCTGCTGGTGGAAGTCATCCGGCGTTATACACGCGCCGGTAACGCCCCACTGGCAACGGACGCTCGCGTGCTGGAGGTTCTGCGACGTCTGGACACCGAGTTCGCCGCTCCGCTGACCGCAGACGAAATGGGGCAATGGGTAAATCTGTCGCCGTCGCACCTGACGGCGCTTTTCAGGAAAGAGTTGGGAATCACGCCGACCGAAACGCTGCGAGGGCGGCGAATGCGAGAGGCATGCAGGTTGCTGCTCGGTTCGTCACTGTCAGTGAAAGAAATCGCACACCAGGCCGGGTTTCGAGACCCGCTCTATTTCTCCCGCGCGTTCCACAAGGCAACCAGTATGCCACCCCTGACGTACCGCGAATCAGCGAAAAATCCATAAGAATCCCGCGCACGTCCATTTCGCCCAGGCCTCTGTGAATATACACTTATGCAGGAAATATACACCGTTATTCGAGGAATGTGCGAATGAACCCGCGACAACGATATATCGAGACGCTTACGTTCGGAACGCCCGACAAAATCCCCTTCATGCCCGGCGCACCAAGGGAATCAACACTGAAGGCGTGGAAAACACAGGGGTTTCCTGAAGATATGGGCAGTGCCGACTGGTTCGACCATCTGCTTGAAACGCTCGGAATCACTCCCGAACAAACCCAGCCAAAAATAGAACTCAATGTGGATTTCACCATGATCCCCCAGTTCGAAGAAAAAGTCCTCGAACACAGGAACGGACATTACGTCGTCCAGGACTGGAAAGGCAACATCTGCGAGATTTCCGACGAATTCGACATTACATACCTGCGAAATCCGAAGGACTTCGTTACTCGAAGGTGGATTAAATGTCCGGTGGAAAACCGAGACGACTGGGAGGAAATGAAACACCGTTATGATGTTGATGCGACAGACCGGTTTCCGAATGACTTCGTGAAACGATGTAAAAAAGCCGCCGACCGCGATTACACTTTAGAGGTCTATTTTTCCGGTCCGTTCTGGCAGATGCGCGAATGGTGCGGGTTCGAAGGCCTGTGTTTCATGATGATCGAGCAGCCCGACCTGGTAGCAGAGATGGCTGAGTTCTGGAGTGATTTCATTGCGGCCATGCTCGAACGGGTTTTCGAGCACGTAGTACCGGACGTTACCTACTGGTCCGAAGACATGGCCTACAAGGCCAAGGCGATGATCTCGCCGGCGATGACGCGGCAATTCTGCATGCCAAGTTGGCGGCGCTGGAGCTGGCAGGTTACGTCGGCTGGCGGCCCGATAGTGGATATGGATTCGGACGGATTCATCGGCGAGTTGATTCCGCTCTGGATAGAGTCGGGCATCAATGTTTGCGACCCGATAGAGGTAGCCGCTCATAATGACATCAACGACTTTCGTAGGCTTTTCGGTCGCCAGATGGCCTACAAGGGCGGCGTGGACAAACGAGCAATGGCCAAGGGCGGGCGGGTCATCCGCGATGAACTGAAGCGTATCGAACCGGTCGTAAAAGACGGGGGATACATCCCCGGCTGTGACCACGGCGTCCCGTCAGACGTCTCCTGGCCTGACTATGTGGACTACTCTCGCCTCCTGGCCCAGATGACCGGCTGGTTGTAGCAGGACAGCGCAGATGGCAATCCCGCCGGTGCGCTGAACCATCCCACCAGGATGACTTTCACCACGGGCTGCTGGCGGGCTTACCTGCCTCTGCCGCAGCGGCATCCGGTCCTGACCGTAGGAGGCTTGCTTCCCAGTGTCGGGACGTGCGTGCGAACGCGGGTGCGACTTCCTTGTCTGTTGCGGTCTCGCATGCGGTGGCCGGCGAGGCGATCCCAGGTCTCCTGGTCCTTTGTGGCCTGGGCAGCCTTGTCGTACAGAACGCCAGCGGTGCGGGTATGGATTTCTTCGGCGGCGGCGGCCCCGGCTATCCCGCCGATGACGGTGCCGGCGGGCCCGCCGACGAAGGTGCCCGCGGCTCCACCTGCCGCCGCACCCTTCGTGGTGGCAAATTTCTTCGAGCCTTCGTCAACGGCGGCCCACCCCGCGCCGCTCCAGTCGCCTTCCCAGGCATGACCGGCGATCCGCGAAGCCGGAGAGACAATGTCAATCGCAGTACCGAGCCGGCCAAGCCACTTGCCCGCCTTGGACCACCCGGAAACGTTCTTGCCGCCCGGGATGTTGGCCTTGATCTGGGCGTGCTCGGCGGCTTTGGTTATCGCCTCGCCCGTGCCGGAGTGCCCCGCGACCGTCCCGGCTGTGCCCAGCGGATCAGCCGGCGCCGCAGGCGTCGAGGTGTTTCCCGAATACCTGTGGAATGTCGCCATGTCGTACTTGTACGCGTCCGCCTCGGATGCCGCGAGGAACACCGCCGCCGCCATCAGGGTAACCGCCGCCAGTCGTTTCAATGTATCGTTTTGTCTCATTTCGCACCTTCCTTTTCTCGCATCTTGTCGAGATAGTAGGCCTTGTGGTTAACAAGGTCGATTCTTCGCAGGCGCCACTGCTTCTTCGCGGCGTCCGGCCTGAACGTAAAGCACAGGAAATAATCAGCCG
>DAOVLS010000158.1 GCA_030631125.1 Planctomycetales bacterium | reverse complement strand
GGCAAGGCCATCAGCAAGGCGATGGACGACCACGGGATGGAGGTCCAGTTCGTCCAGGGGCGGCGATATACCGACCAGCGAACGCTGACCGTCGTCGAGCACGTCTTGTGCAACGAGATCAACCGGCGGATCGTAACGACAATTCAGGAGATGGGTTCCTCGGCCATGGCCCTGCACACGCTGGGCAGTTGCGTGCTGTTCGGTGAACGATTGTTCCTCGAAGAAAAAGGGCGCAAGATTGATTTAGGTCAGGTCGGGCGGATAACCGAGGTCAACGTCCGGCTGATTGAACTGCTCTGCCAGGCCGATACGATACCGGTGCTGACACCGCTGGCGCGCGACCGCGCCGGCGGCAAACTCAACTGCAACGCCGACACCGCCGCCGGCGAGGTCGCAGCCGCACTGAAAGCGGATAAATTCGTCGTCGTTTCCGATACCCACGGCATCCGCGCCGACGAATCCGACCCCGACAGCCGGATAAGCGACGCAACCGAAGAGCAAATTCAGAAGATGATCGCCGCCGGCGCTATCTCCGGCGGAATGCTTCCGAAAGTCGAAGCCTGCCTGCGAGCGCTCGAGGCCGGCGTCGGACGCGCCCATATAATCGACGGACGACTCGCACACTCGCTACTGCTGGAAATATATACAGATGAAGGCGTTGGGACAGTTGTTCATAAATAGGGACTTGGGACCAGGGATTTGGGACTAGGTAACAACAAAACAAAAAAACAGATGAAAGATTTTATTAACATTGCGGATTTTTCCGGCGAACAACTGAAAGGTCTGCTTGGGCGAGCGATTGAAGATAAGAAACTCTTTCGTACAGGCAAACTGCCGGCTTCGTGCGTAAGGAAGGTCCTGGCGATTGTCTTCGAAAAACCGTCGTTGCGGACGCGGGTGAGTTTCGAGTCAGCCATTGTGCAACTTGGCGGAGCGGCGATTAACCTGACCAACGCCGACATCGGTCTGGGCAGCCGCGAGCCGGTCTCCGACGTGGCGGCTGTGCTGGGGCGGATGTGCGACGCCGTAACGGCCCGGACCTTCAGCCACGAGACGGTCCGAGGTCTGGCTGAACACTGCTCAAAACCGGTAATCAACGCACTGACCGATTATTGCCACCCCTGCCAGGCAATGGCGGACGCAATGACGGCGATGGAAATTTTCGGCGACCTTGCCGGGCGGAAACTTGCGTTCATCGGCGACGGCAACAACGTCGCCCGCTCGCTGGCGGTCCTGTGCGCCAAACTTGGAATGGAATTCGCCCTCGCCTGCCCCGAAGGATACGAACTGGAAGGCGAATTCGAAGCGAACATCGCGCAGACCCGCGACCCGGCCGCCGCCGTCAAGAGCGCGTCAATCGTCTATACCGACACGTGGGTCTCGATGGGCCAGGAAGACGAAAAAGACGAGCGAATCGCCACTTTCAAACCCTTCCAGGTCAACAACGAACTGCTGGCCGACGCACCCAAAGACGCCGTCGTCATGCACTGTCTGCCGGCCTATCGTGGCTATGAAATTACAGACGAAGTAATGTCGGCACACGCCGGAACCATCTTCGAAGAGGCAGAGAACCGCCTGCATTTCCAGCGGACATTGCTGCACGTCCTCATCGCCGAAGGCGGCATCAGATAATTGCAGATTGTCGGACGTGGTCGCAAACACCGCGACCACGGCACCCGGCGCGTTACGTACTACGTGGTAGATCGAGAATAATCATGACGGAAAGAAACGACCTTCCGAATATCGTCTTCATCCTGACCGACGATCAGGGTCCCTGGGCGATGGGCTGTGCGGGCAACGAGGAAATTCGCACGCCGAACCTGGACAAACTGGCTGCAGAGGGCATGCGCTTTGAGAACTTCTTCTGCGCATCTCCGGTCTGTTCTCCGGCGCGGGCGTCGCTGCTGACCGGACGGGTTCCTTCGGCCCACGGGGTTCACGACTGGCTCCACGAAGGCAACATGCCGCCCAGGCCTGTCCAATACCTCGAAGCGGCGACCTGCTACACCGGCATACTCGCCGAAAACGGTTATACCTGCGGGCTGAGCGGCAAGTGGCATCTCGGCGACAGCCTCGCGCCGCAGCACGGCCTGACGCACTGGTTCTGCATGCAGGCCGGTGCTGTCAGCCAATACCACGACGCCGAGATGATACGCGACGGCAAGGTCGTTACCTGCCCGGGCTATCTGACCGACGTCATCACCGACGACGCGCTCGGCTTCATCGAGGCCAACAAGGACCGGCCCTTCTACCTGAGCCTGAACTACAATGCCCCGCATTCGCCCTGGGAAGATCATCCGCAGGACATTGTCGATTCCTACGACGACTGCCCGTTCAAGTCCTGCCCGCAGGAAGCAACGCACCCCTGGGCTATCGACTTCACGCGGCACTGCATGGGCAACCGCGAGACGCTCAAGGGCTACTTCGCCGCCGTTACCGCCATGGACGCCGGCGTCGGGCGGATTATCGACAGGCTACAGACGCTGGGGCTGCGGGAAAACACGCTGGTGATATTCAGTAGCGACAACGGCTTTTCATGCGGTCATCACGGCTTCTGGGGCAAGGGAAACGGGACCTTCCCGCTGAACATGTACGAGAACTCTGTGAAGGTGCCGACAATCTTCAGCCATCCCGGCCGAATCCCGCCAGGGAGGATCGCCGAAGCCATGGTCAGCCAGTACGATTTTCTCCCGACGCTGCTGGAGTACCTGTCCTTGCCGGGCGTGGACGACCCGCTCCTTCCGGGCAGAAGTTTTGCAGCCGTACTGACCGGCCGGACCGACCAGGCCGACGAGCAGGTTGTCGTTTTCAGCGAGTACGGCCCGGTGCGAATGATTCGCACGCCGGAACATAAATACATCCACCGTTACCCCTACGGCCCGCACGAACTGTACGACCTTCAAAGCGACCCGGACGAGCGAAACAACCTCGTCGATGAAAAGTCCGCCCAGCCGACCGTTGCCGAGATGCGCCAGAGACTCACCGACTGGTTCGCTCGATACATTACGAGCCGACTGGACGGGGCCAGGATGCCGGTAACAGGCTACGGGCAGATTGCCGGGATTGACGAGAACTCCTGCGGCGAAGGCGCCTTTGCATCACCGGAGAGTTAATTCCCCAACCTCATCGCCGAAGGCGAAATTGAAAAATAAGGCACCGGGCATTTGGCATTCGGCATTCGGCATTCGGCATTCGGCATTGGTGGCACAAGGGGCAGCGCGATAACAGAGAATATTGAATATCGAACAGAGAATTTCGAATTTTGAAGTAAAAAAAGAAAAAGAAGATAAGTGCGTTATGCGTGTGGAGTCTCATCTTCATTTCTTTTTTTCTGTTACTTCGAAATTCAAAATTCTTTGTTCAATATTCATTATTCATCTTTTTATACCCGGAATTATAAAGGCTTCAATGCGCAACGACCCCCGACCACCAATGCCAAATGCCAAATGCCAAGTGCCCAATGCCGCTGTTCTTACCTTCCGCCGCGGACCTCGGCGCCCTTGGTCTCAACGCGGTTGTTTTTGCGATGCCAAATGAGTTTCGGACTCTTCCAACTGTTCAGGACGCCTCTGGCTGCATCCCGGTAGTACATAATAGCGTTCTTGGCCGGTTTGTCCGGCAGGGAACCCCAGATAACCGCCGTGTCAACAATCACCTTATCGGTGGGCCGACGATAGAGATAGTGAATCCGTTGGCAGAAGACCTGCCTTGGTCCGTCCTCAAGGTTTACGTCGCCGGTAGCGTCGAAGAGGTCCAGCGGCCCGACCCTTGGTCCGACCTGAGGTGAAGCATCCTCTTCGGGTTCGGCGAATCGGGCCTCCATCTTCTCGCAGTCCAGACGGGTTTTCCGCCCCACCGGCAACTTTCCCAACGGGCGAACGTTGAGTTTTTTGATTAGCACCAGGTTCCCGCCGCTGCGATGAACCAATCTCACCTTGCCGGACAGCCAAACCGTCCGGCTGGCCTGGTCCATCTTCATCGACTCGGACCACCGGAACGCCGACTGCGACGGACGGTCAATGTTACCCGTAAGGTCGTCTCCCCGCTGATCGTCCGCCGCTTTTTTTTCCGGCGGGCGATAGTCTTCCGCGCTCAACGTACCGGCTTCGGGGCACTTAAGCACGCCCAGGTCAACCTCGTATATGACGTGCTCCGACCGCAATTCCACACGCTGGAGCAGGAACCCGTCCTTATCCCGGCGCTGCGATTCCATGCGGACCTTTTTCTCGGCTATTACTGTTTTGATCTTCTGCGGGCGGAAACTCGCAAACTCCGTCGGCTTGGTCTCGGCGGCAGGCCTGGTCGCGACATCATCCTCCGGCTCGGTAAAGATGACTGTCATCTTTCCGCAGCGCAGTTCATCGCCGGCGATTTTCAGATGCACCTTGCCGATGATAATCGCCGTCCGCTCTTTCCCGCGATGGTCCATTTCCTCAGTCCAGGCGATGTCCATAGGACGAGGTTTGCCGACCTTGTTGCCGGCGATGTCCCTGTCGGTGTAAAATCGCAGGCTTCCCGCCCCTGCAACGTTGGCTGACTCTTTCGCCTGGTCGAAGAGAATCTTCCCGCCACGGATGATATTACCCTTCTGCCTGACTGTCGCGGGTTTTCCTGTTCCTGTCAATGTTGCAGTCTTGGCTGACAGGTTGCTCGTTAACGTATCCGCGTTGATAAATACGGTATCTTTTTCGCTGCGGTCGATAATCTTTACATCGCCGACGGCATCCAGTTGCTGCGGCTCGAGCTCGATTTTTCCGGTCTTTTTGTCCTTTTGCGGAGCGAAGGTAATCGTCATGCTCTCACTGGCTTTGATTTCTCGTTTTTCCTGCATTGCCGATACGTCGCCAGTGGCTACGACCTTGCGGGGATATGATTTTTCCTCATCAGGCCCGGACATCTGAACGTCCAGAGTCTGCGATTTGATATACTCGCCGCTTTTGGTGTCGTTCATTTCCACGTTACCTTCGGCGTAGAGCGAGGCCATGCGGTTGGCCTTTTCATCGGCCGATGCAGGCGGGTGAAATTCCGCCGTAAGTTTATCGGCCTTCATGCTCTGGGTCTCGCCCTGCTGGACATTCACCTTGCCGACGAAAACGGCCCATCGCAGGAAATCTTCATTTTCAACGCCTGTTTCCGTTTTGACTTCCCGGCGCTCCAGCGAAGCGACGACCTTCTCGGTCCAGCGTATTGTAACAGCCCCGCGTTTTTTCTTTTCGGTTTGCTCGTCGTCGGACCCGAAGAGGTTCATTGAGGCAGCGGCGCTTTCGGGCAGATGCATTTCGCCGGCCTCGTCCAGATTGACAATACCCGTATCACTGTTGAATCTGACTTCCGGTACGGTAATGTTTTCCCCGCTCGCCATTGTCAGTTTGACCGGCTCGTCGGGCGCGCCGACCAGTAAGCCCCCCCGCCCCGGCGAGCGAAACTCCAACCTCCTGCAAACAGCCTGAGATTTACCCTCTGACAACACCAGGGTCTTTCCGGTTGCGGTTATATCGAAGCGTTTCGGGATCGGCTTTTGGTGGCTCTTGAACGGTTTGATCACCAGCGGACCCGTCCAGGTAATAACCATTTCTTCAGTCGGCCTGGTCGTCGCGGCCTTGATACCGGCCGGTCTGCTTTCGGGAGTTCCGGCGGCGGGTTTGCTCGCGGGGGTTCCACCGACGGGTTTGCTCGCGGGGGTTCCGGCGGCGGGTTTGCTCGCGGGGGTTCTTTCCGCCGGTCGTGTGGGTCGGATGGGATCCTCCCGCTCCCGTTCCTTCTCCCGCTGGCGAGGGCTTTTGAACTCGAACACCAGGTGAAGTTCGTCAGCGCCCTTCATCTTCCTGTCGCCGCTGGTTACGATGACATTGTCGCTTATCGTAACCGCATAGGTATCCGGCATAATCGGAGCAGGCCCGGCAGGGACGGTCGCCGGTGCAGTCGTCGGTGCGGTCGTCGATGCGGTCGCCGGTGCGGTCGCCGGTGCGGT
>DAOVLS010000181.1 GCA_030631125.1 Planctomycetales bacterium | reverse complement strand
ACCGACGAGCAGCGAGCGACAATTGCCCGCCGCCTGCTGGCGAACGACGTAATCGAGGACGTCCATTTCGCCGCTTACACCCCGGAAGAGACGCACACAAGCAAGTATGAATTAAAAATCGTCGAAATTCCCATCCGCGAACTCGACGCCGCCGCCCTGGAAAAACTCAGCAAGGACCGCGACCTGTTCCTGAACCTTACCGAAATGAAGGCTATCCGGGAACACTATAACAGCCTGGGACGCGAACCG
The DNA here is from genome assembly GCA_030631125.1 of Planctomycetales bacterium. Next base: position 5,309 of record DAOVLS010000181.1, on the reverse strand, counting down.
ACCGACGTGGAAATCGAGACCATCGCGCAAACCTGGTCCGAACACTGCGGCCACAAGACATTCCGCTCGGATGTACGGGTTACAGACGAGAACGGAAACGAAATCGAGCGAATTCCAAACCTCCTCAAGACGACGGTCTTCGGAGCGACGAAGGAACTGGACAAGCCCTGGTGCATCAGCGTCTTCGAGGACGATGCCGGGGTGATCGAGTTCGACGACGAATGGGCTGTGTGCTTTAAGGTCGAGACGCACAATCACCCCTCTGCCCTTGACCCTTACGGCGGAGCGGGCACGGGTACCGGCGGCGTCGTCCGCGATCCGATGGGAACCGGGTTGGGGGCTTTTCCGGTCGCCAACACCGACGTTTTCTGCTTCGGCCCGACCGATATGGCGATTGCGGACGTACCCAAAGGCGTGTTGCATCCTCGGCGGATTATGCGAGGCGTAGTGGCCGGAGTACGCGACTACGGAAACCGTATGGGAATCCCCACCGTTAACGGGGCGGTGTACTTCGACGAAAAGTACATCGGAAACCCGCTGGTATTCTGCGGGACGGTGGCTGTGATGCCGAAGGGCAAGGCTCTCAAGGCCTGGCCAAGCGCCGGCGACGCGATTATCTGCGTGGGCGGCAGGACCGGACGCGACGGTATCCACGGCGCGACATTCAGCAGCGGCGAACTGACGCACGAACACGAAACGGAATTCTCCGGCGCAGTCCAGATCGGAAACGCCATCACCGAAAAGAAAACGCTCGACACACTCATCCAGGCCCGCAATGCCGACCTTTACAGCGCGATTACCGATTGCGGAGCCGGCGGACTGGCAAGCGCCGTCGGCGAGATGGGCGAACACCTCGGCGCGGAAGTGCATCTGGATCGCGTACCGCTCAAATACGCAGGATTGAGTTACTGGGAAATATGGGAGTCCGAAGCACAGGAGCGGATGGTCCTGGCTGTGCCGCCGGGGAACGTCGAAGAAATCCTGAAGGTATTTGCCGCCGAAGACGTCGAAGCCGTCGTTATCGGACACTACGGCACGCCCGGCAAACACCTTCGACTGCTCTACGACGGGCAACTCGTCGGCGAACTTCAGATGGAGTTTCTGCATAACGGGCTGCCGAGACCGACTAAGGAAGCGGTTGTCAAAATAGCGAAACGGACAAGCCCGAATCCGAAGCCAAGGGATAATTATAGTGATATCCTGTTAAAAATTCTCGCGTCGCCGAATGTCGCTTCGAAAGAGTGGGTTGTCCGCCAGTACGATCACGAGGTTCAGGGCGGAAGCGTCATCAAGCCGCTGGTGGGCGTCGAGCACGATGGTCCCGGCGATGCGGCTGTGGTTCGACCGGTGCTCAGCAGCCGGAAGGGGCTGGTGATTTCCTGCGGGATGAACCCGCGTCTCGGCGAACTTGACCCGTACAACTCAGCCCTGCACGCGATAGACGAAGCATTGCGGAACAATATCGCCGTCGGCGGTAATCTCGAGCAGATGGCGATTCTGGACAATTTCTCGTGGGGCAACTGCAACAAGCCCGACCGGATGGGCGCTTTAGTCCAGGCGGCAAAAGCCTGCTACGACGGTGCAATGGCCTACGGTACGCCGTTCATCTCCGGCAAGGATTCGCTCAACAACGAGTTCCAGACGGATACCGGCGAAACGATTGCCATCCCGCCGACGCTACTGATCTCAGCCCTCAGCGTAATCGAGGATGCTTCCCGCTGCGTTACCGCCGACGCAAAGGAAGCGGGCAATTGCCTGTTCCTGCTGGGTACGACGACGGCTGACCTTGGCGGCAGCCATTACCTGCTGGTCGAAGGGATTGAATCCGGCACGGATGTTCCGCCGGTTCACCCAGCCGAATCAAAGAAAGTTATGCAGGCTGTTCAGGAGGCAATTACCGCCGGGCTTGTCCGCGCCTGCCACGACCTGTCCGAAGGTGGTCTGGCCGTCGCAGCCACGGAAATGGCGTTCGCCGGCGGGCTTGGCGTTGAACTGGATATTAGTGGCATGGCCGAGACGGCCATGCTACGTAGCACGGGCGTCCCGCCCGTGGCTAAACTATTTGCTGAAAATGCTGGGCGGTTCATGGTAGAAGTCGCGCCGGAAAACCGCGAAGCATTCTTCGAAATAACCAAAGACATCCCCTGCAGCGAGATTGGAAAAGTTACAGACACCGGCAGGGTGGTGGTCAAAGACGATGCAGGTAAGGTTATCGACGTTTCCATCGCTGATGCAAAACAGGCTTGGCAGGGAACGTTTGACTGGTAGTTTCTTAAGGTTGAAAGGAAAACATCATGAAGAATCAGAAGCGATACATTCCGGCAATCGCAGCCTGTCTGTGCATGGCTGCTTTGTCGAGTTGCGCGGCCGTCGGTGAAGGCTATTCGGCGGGTTTAATGAAAGGAGTGACCTGGGGGGTCGCCAAAAAAGGGTGCTGGCTCGAGGTTGGTTCGATAGATGGTAAAAAAAATCTGATGCGCATCAGGCAGGACCAGACCAGCGGCTGGGATTTTATCGGCACCAGTCCCTTTGCACTGGAGGAAGGGAAAAAGTACCGTCTGACGGTTTTGTTTCTAATCAAGAATATCTCATCGGGCATCGGGCCGTATTTCAAGGTCGTATTCCTCGCCCGAAAGCCTGGCGGCGAGTGGGAGGACCCCGAAAGCAACCACAGCAAAAGGCTAGGCCGAGCTAGAACGAATCCCTACAACCTGAAACGCGGCGGATGGCAGAAAATGGATGTTGAGTTCGTTTGTCCGAAAACGGCCACTGGCGGGCAGATTATGCTGGAAAGGGCCACGCCTAAACCGATGACAATGGACGCCTGGATCGACGTTGTAAGGGTAAGGGTCATCCGGATCGACGAGTTCTCTGCGATTAAGGCTGCACGCTTCAAGACGGTTCCGCCGGCGCTGTCGGCAAGGCGGAACGTCCATCCCCGGCTTTACCTGACGACAAAGCGGATCGCGGAGTTGAAAAAGAAGATTCGCACCGAGCCGTATCGCTCCTTCCTTGCCGAGATCCGCCAGGTGGCCGACCGCGGCGTCAAGACCGGCCCGCCGAAATACCGAGCGAGGAAACTGCCGGAAGGGCACTCCGGGGCAGAGCAGTTGTGGCAGCGCGGGGTCGGCAACATGATGCCTCACCTGGCGATTATGTACGTCCTGACGGGCGAGAAGAAGTACCTCGATTCCGCGAAGGAATGGATGCTCGCCTCGGCTGCTTATCCGACCTGGGGGCTGGGGCAGAAAGACGGAATGGACCTGGAGACAGGGCATCAGTTGTTCGGCCTGGCGCTGGGATACGACTGGCTGTATCACGACCTGGACGAGAAGACCCGCTCGACGATTCGCAAGTGCATGGTGCGGCGCGGGCGGGGCATGTTCGAAAAAATGGTAACAAGGTCGGCCTGGTGGCACCGCGCCTATCTCCAGAACCACCAATGGGTGAACATAACCGGCCTGTCGGCTGCGGGGATGGCGCTGTACGGCGAAGTCGAAAACATCGACGGCTGGATAACGATACCGCTGAAAAAATACAAGAAAGTCATGGCCTCGCTGGGCGCGGACGGGGCCAGCCATGAAGGCGTACCATACTGGTCCTACGGGATCGAGTTCATGCTGAAGTACATGGACCTTGCCCGCGACCTGTTGGGAGAGGACCTCTTCAAAGATAACGCGTGGTTCAAAAACACCACCTCGTTTGTCCAGTATTCCATGCTGGGCCGGAAATACTGGACACGCGATGCAAGCCAGATGTCCTTTGCAGATGCGCCGCGCTACTGGTGGTATGGACCGGATCACATGCTGCGGAAACTCGCGGCAGAGTACCGCGACGGACACGCCCAGTGGCTGGCCGATGAAACGGACAAGGCCGGCGTCTGCAAATGTTCCGCGTGCTTCCTGAACCTTCTCTGGTTCGACCCGACGGTCAAACCGGTTCCGCCGACGGACCTGCCGACGTTCAAGCACTTCGACGACATGGAACTGGTCTTCATGCGCAGCGGATGGGACAGCGCCGAATCGCTCTTTGCCTTCAAGTGCGGCCCGTGCATAGGCCACCATGCCATCAAAACCTTCTCATACGATCCGGGTGCAGGGCACGTACATCCCGACGCCGGGGCGTTTCAGTTGTTCGCCTACGGCGACTGGCTGATTACCGACGACCGCTATGCCTTCAAGGAAACCGTTAACCAGAATACGGCCCTTATTAACGGTATCGGTCAGATCGGCGAAGGGTCCATGTGGTTCAGCGGCGGTTCACTATATGCCCGGGGGCGCGGGCCGAAAATTCTTCGCGCTTTCGCCGGACGGGAGTTCGACTACGTCATCGGCGACGTTACTGCCGCCTACAAAGACAAGGCCGGTCTGAAAAAATTCCTCCGGCACGTATTCCACATCAAGCCGGACTGCTGGATTATCGTCGATGAGTTCGAGACGAAAGAGCCGGCGAAGATCGAACTGTCCTTTCACAGTGATTTTCCCTTCCATCGCAAAGGACAGGGGCAATACGTCGCAGGCGGCAAAAAAGGCAGGCTCCGTCTGACGGCGCTGTGGCCTGAGGACGTAACGGCTCAAGCGTTGAAACATCTTGTCAAAGACCCTCACGGGTCCCACCGCAACCGCAAACTCGACGCCCTTGTCCTCTCAAACGCCAGGAAACGCAGAAAAGCCGTGTTCATCACCGTCCTCGAGGCCCGCCCGGCAGGCAGCGAGTTTCGCATCACTGCCGAGGCGGCAAAGGCCGACCGGGGCCAAACATTGACGATAAAGACGCCAAAGCGGACGTGGAAATTCACGCTGCCGACAGGTCAAAAGGATCGCTCCTGGCCTATATTTAAGGAAATCAAGTAACGACGGGTGGTAGAGAACGTTTGGTTGGAAATTATTTTAACCACAGAGGACACAGAGGTCACAGAGAGAAAAAAAGAGATGAAAAGGATGTCGAGATAATGCCTCCGAGACGAAAGCCTGATCTTTCCTTGCCGGCGGATTTCCCGCAGGAACTGAACGAATTGAGTGGGCAAATCCTTGGTGCGGCGATAGAGGTTCATCGCCAAATTGGACCTGGGTTGTTGGAAAGTATATACGAAGTTGCATTCGACCACGAGTTGCAACTACGAGGATTGGCCGTTGAGCGGCAGGTGCCTATTGCTGTCAAATACAAGAATATTCAGATCGGCGGGCAAAGATTAGACCTGCTCGTCGAAGGGGAAATTATCGTCGAATTGAAGGCTGTTGAATATCTTACACCGGTTCACGAGGCGCAAATACTAAGTTATCTGAAGGCGTCGGGTTTGCGTTTGGGGT
>DAOVLS010000432.1 GCA_030631125.1 Planctomycetales bacterium | reverse complement strand
CACTCGCAGCAGAACTCTGCCCCGCCCAGGGCGGCGTCGCTGAGCAGGTTGAAGCCCAAAGCCCTCATCGCTAGGTGCGGCTGGACGGGATGACCGAGGAGATAGCGAGGGCATAACTCTGTGCAGAAACTGCAATGGTCGCACGCGCTGCGAGCGATTCGGCTGATTTGCTTCCAGTCGCGATTCAGCCTGCGGACCACGACGTGGCCGGACGGCAGGACGATCACGCCGGCGGTGGTCTTATCGACCGGTGTGTTGAGGTCGGTTTCGAGTTGACCCATCATTACGCCGCCTACGATGTAGTTGGCGTCTTCGATCGTGGGTCCTCCGGCGGCTGCGACACACTCGGCCAGTGAGATGCCGACCGGCACGCGAAGCGTAACGGGTCCGGCGACCGCTCCGCCGATGGTAAGGAATTTTTCAGTTACGGGTCCGGCCTGCGACGATGCGACGTTGAAAGCCGTCTCGACGTTCATCACAACCGCGCCGACATCCGGCGGAATGCCGCCGGGCGGAACGACCCGGCCAAGGACGTCATAGACAAGGATCATCTCGTCGCCGGCGGGATATATGTCAGCCAGCGGGGCGATTGACATGTTTGCCGAAAGTTTGTCCCGAAGCGATACGATGACGTCGGAGTATTTTTCCTTGACGGCGATTATCGCGCGACTGGCTCCGGTAAGTTCCATTGCCGTTGCCAAGCCCGCCAAAACCTCATCGCCGTAGCGGCGGAGGATTTCCTTATCCTTGTGCAGCAGCGGCTCGCACTCGGCGGCGTTGATGATGACCGTATCGGCCCGGGCGGAGAGTTTGACGTGCGTGGGGAACCCGCCGCCGCCCGCGCCGACTACACCGGCCGATTCAATCTCTGCATGAGTGATTGCGCTCATGGTTGTCCCGTTATGACAGGATATGACAGAATTCTACCTGCCATCTGAAAGTATTCTACCATATTATCGCTTGACATGTGGCAGAATTCTACTAAATTTTTGGTTGTTCCGTAAAAATATTTTCTGGTATCATAATCGTCCTGTAAAGAACAGGAGTTTTCTGATGCGGATAGTAGTTCCTATTAAGCAGGTTCCCGAGACCAATGCCGTTCGGATGGACGAGGAGACCGGCACGATGATCCGCGAGGGCGTCGAAGCCATCATTAACCCGTTGGACCTGTACGCCATTGAGATCGCCATTCGTCTGCGCGAAGAGCACGGCGGGGAGATTGTCGTCATTTCGATGGGTCCGCCCAAGGCAATCAAAGCCCTGCGGGAGGCGATTGCGATGGGGTGCGACTCTGCCGTCCTCATTTCCGACCGTGCATTCGCCGGAGCAGATACCTGGGCGACGAGTTACGTCCTGGCCGCAGCGATAAAGAAAGTGGGTGGCACAGGTTTTCAACCTGTGGACCTTATTATCTGCGGCGAGCGGGCGACTGACGGCGATACCGGACAGGTCGGGCCCGGCATCGCGTCGTTCCTCGATTTGCCCGTAGCCTCATATATCGGAAAGGTTGATACGGTTGCCGAAAAATCCTGCCGGGTGCATCGGCTGGTCGAGACCGGGTATGAAGTGCTGGAGGTCGAATTACCGGCGGTCCTTACGGTTGTCAAGGAGGTGGCAGACCCGCGCCTGCCGACGCTTCGCGGCAAGCAGAAGGCAAGAAAGATGGAAATCCCCACCTGGACCAGCGGCGACCTTGAGGTCGAACCGGACAAGCTGGGCCTGAACGGTTCGCCCACGCGAGTAGTCAGGATTCACAAACCCACCGTCGCGCGGCAGTGTGAAAAAATCGTCGCCGGCGATGATGAGTCCGTCGTCGCAGCAGTTGACCGAATGGTGGAATTTCTAAAAGAAAAGCAACTTCTTTAGGAGTATTGAGATGACAGACCTTGGTATTATCCGACGCATTGGCTTGGCAATTGGATTTGCCTTGATGGCTGGCGGACTGGCATATGGGTTTCGGGGGTGTGATGCGGCAGGATCCATGGCCGCGATTGGCGGAGCATTGGTGGGTTTCTTTATAACGTCGTTTCAAAAGAAATGAGTGATTTTCACGTTTTCGAAGGGTAATACCGGTGAAGCAATCCGATTACAAAGGTGTCTGGATACTGGCTGAGCAGGACGGCAGGCGCGTGCAGCGGATAAGTTACGAGTTGCTGACTCGTGGGCGTGAACTAGCCGGCAAACGCGGGACTGACCTGACGGTGATGATCTTCGGGCATGACATCAATGCCGTTGACCTTCAGGGGTTAATTGACTGCGGGGCGGACCGCGTGGTGGAGTACCTGTTCCGTGCGATGGGCGCTCTCACCTCGACGCCCTATGTGTACCTGACCGACGACTCGGGCATCGGCGGCCACCACATGGAGGCCGACACCGATCGGATCGCCGTGGAGATGTTCTCCGACCTGCTCACCCGCCTGCTCATCTCCGACCTGCGCGGACAGGGTATGCACGAGCCTTCCTGGGTCGACCAGCCCGTGAT
>DAOVLS010000464.1 GCA_030631125.1 Planctomycetales bacterium | reverse complement strand
TATCCTATTTTATTCCCAAATCTTTGGCTGTCAGTATGGCGTTGAATTCGTATCCGGCCGCCTCTACGTTTTCGCGGGCGCCTTCCATGCGATCGATTGCGAAGACCAGGCGGGTGATTTTCGCGCCGGCGGCGGTGAGGGTCGCGACAGCTTCCAGGGCTGCTCCGGCGGTCGTGCCTACGTCCTCGACCAGAAGGACTTTTTTACCCTCGACCGGCGTGCCCTCGATGAGTTTGCCTGTGGCGTAGTCTTTTTTCGCTTTTCGGACGATAGCGAAGGGTTTTCCGGTAGCCATGCTCGCCGCTGCTGCCAGTGCAACTGCGCCGAGTTCCGGGCCGGCGATTACCTCGGCATCGGCAGCATATTCTCCCATCCGTCTGCCCATCTCGGCCAATATGTCCGGAGCAGTCTCGAAAAGATATTTATCGAGGTAAAACTTGCTCCGCCTGCCGCTGCGGAGGAGGAAGTCGCCTTCGAGGTAGGCGATTTCCTTGACCCGCGCCGCCAGTTGTTCGGTCGTCATTGCCATGCAGTTGCTCCTTCGGGTATAGGGTATGGAATTATCACACCGGCGTACCCGCGTCAAGGCATTGCGGATTGCGGATTTTTAAGATTACAGCATTTTTGTTTTTCCTGGTCCCAAGCCTGCCACGCCGTAGATTTGGCGAAGGCGGGTCCCTAATCCCTAATCCCTGTTTTTCGGTTACTTGCATAACCGCGTGCGAACCGATAATGTATTGAACCTTGTAGAAGGTGCAGGAATATGGCCCGTAGCGCCAATCAAAGCGGCGAACAATCAGCATCGGTCCGCGAGACGGTCGAGAGCATCTGGATAGCGGTGGTGCTTGCGTTTGTGCTGCGCGCGTTCGTGCTGGAGGCGTTTGTGATTCCCACCGGCTCGATGGCGCCGCGCCTGATGGGTCAGCACTGGCAGTTCGATTGTCCGGCCTGCGGGTATCATTACGCCTTCGGTATCCCCCACGAACATGGTTCGCCGCCTCTAAATTTGTCTGCCCCCCTTACGCCCAGCGGTCGGCCTCCCGGCAGCCGACTGAACAGAGGCGGCGGGACGATGCCGATCTGTCCGAATTGCGGATACCGGCACAGGTTCAACGTTGAATACGCCTACGGCGGGGACCGCGTGCTGGTGCTGAAGTACCTCTACCGCTTCACCGAGCCGAAGCCGTGGGAAGTGGTCGTCTTCAAGAACCCGCAGGACAATGAGCAGAACTACATCAAGCGTCTTATCGGCCTGCCGGGACAGATGATCGAGATTGTTCACGGAAACGTGTTTGTCTGCGACGGTAAAGACCTCAACAATGACGGCGTCATCGACAAGTCCGACTTCGACGTCAACGGCGACGGCAAGGCCGACAGCGACGACCTGTCCGACCCCCGGTTCGCCCGAAACTACAAGCCAAGGATTCTCCGCAAGTCGCCCAAGACCCAGGATGTCATGTGGCAGGTGATTTTTGATAATGATTATCAATCGGATCAAGCTGTCTGGCGGGCTGGAAACGGGAAGGAGTGGGAATCTCCCTGGCAACCTCCC